>DMCS01000087.1:30180-33342 GCA_003445715.1 Candidatus Mesolinea sp.
TTAGAGCTGAATGCGATACAATGAGGCTGCTCAATTTAATCATTGGGCAGCCTTTGAATTTCTATAGAAGATAGATGAGGTATATACCTCGTAAGAGGCATCAAAATGCTTATGGAAAAACCTGGGATTGTCATTGTCGGATTAGGTCCAGCTGGAGCGAATCTGCTTACGCGCGAAGCCTGGGAGTGGCTTTCTTCGCTATCGGAGGTCTATTTGCGCACGGCTTTTCAACCTTGCGTGGGGGAATTGCCGGCGGGGTTGGAAATTCACAGTTTCGATGAAATTTATGAGCAGCAAGAGAGCTTAGCCGCTGTGCTTGAGGAAATCAGCCGGCGTGTTTTACAGTTTGGGCGCAGGCAGGAGGGAGTTACCTATGCTGTGCCAGGCAGCCCTTGGGTGGCAGAGGATACCACGGTCAAGATTTTGGCTGGAGCCAAAGAGGAAGGCTTGCCTGTGCGTGTCATTAACGGGATGAGCTTTGTAGAACCCGTGTGTGCTGCACTGGGGATAGACCCGAGTGCACAGATCGCGATGGTGGATGCATTCCATTTGGCAGAGCGGCATATGCCTTCTTTCCCCCCTTCTTACGCCGCGCTCATCAGCCAGATAACGGCAGGCATGACATTGAGTGAAGTCAAGCTTACACTGATGAATAACTATCCGGATGAATACCCCGTGCGGCTTGTGCATGCAGCTGGCACAGACCAGCAAGAAGTCGAGGAGCTGCCGCTCTATGCCCTCGACCATTCACCCAAGGTTGGGCTGCTGAGTACTCTCTATATCCCACCTTGGGAAGAAAACCGCTCGTTTGAAGATTTCCAGGAGATCATAGCCCGATTACGTGCGCCGGATGGCTGCCCGTGGGATCGCGAGCAGACGCATCTTTCTCTACGCCCATACCTACTCCAAGAAGCTTATGAAGTGCTGGACGCGTTGGACCACGAAGATATGATGGAGTTGCAGGAAGAGCTTGGAGACTTGCTGCTGCAAATTGGGCTGCATGCGCAGATCGCCACAGAAGAGGGTAATTTCAACATGACGGACGTGCTTCAGAGCATCAGCAGCAAACTGATCAGACGGCACCCACACGTCTTCGGCGATGTTCAGGTCAAATCCGTGGATAACGTGCTGTACAACTGGGAGAAAATTAAAGCTGAGGAACGCAAGGAAAACGGCAACACGCACAAGAACGGTATGCTCGATGGCATTCCTTTAGCTTTGCCAGCGCTTACCCAAGCTGATCAAATTCAAAAGCGTGCCCAACGCATCGGATTTGATTGGAAAACGATTGAACCCGTGGTTGCCAAAGTTACGGAAGAACTGCAAGAGCTGCTCAAGGCACAAACGCCAGAGGAACGCCAAGCCGAGGGCGGCGACTTGCTCTTTGCGGTGGTCAATTTGCTGCGCTGGCTGGAAATTGACCCGGAAACTGCGCTGAGGGAGTGCAACTTGCGTTTCCGACGCCGCTTTGCTTTCATTGAGGCTGCGGCAGCGCGCGAAGGCAAGAGCATAGACGCATTGAGCTTTGAGCAAATGGACGCTCTCTGGGAGCAAGCTAAAACGAAACTAGATGAGTTAGAACACGGAGATAAGGCTGCGTGAGATGAATTCGATCGACGATGCCTTGCATGAAGAGAGCAGCTTAGCACAGCCGGCTCAAGCTGCATCCCTCGAAGGGGAGGTAACGGGCGGACCAAGCACTGGCAGGCAGATTGCCCGTGCTACCGGCACTGTGATGATCGCTTTCATCATGGTCAGCCTGGTGGGTGTTGTGCACCAAATGGTGATCACGCGTGTGTTTGGGGTGAGCGCAGCGCTGGATTCGTTTTATGCCGCTAACCGCGTTACCGAGCTGCTTTTCAACCTCATGGCGGGCGGGGCGCTAGGGTCGGCTTTTATTCCTATGTTTACGGGCTTCCTCACCCGTGAAGATAAAAAAGGCGCTTGGAGGCTTGCCTCGGGTGTGCTTAATACCGTTTCGCTTATTCTGGTGGCGGTGTCGGTGCTGGTGTGGATCTTCGCGCCACAAATTGTGGAGCATGGCTTGTTTATTTTGGCAGCGGATGCCAACTTAGGGCAGGTGGATGAAACCGTGCGATTGCTGCGCATCATGTTGCCCTCCGTGGTCATCTTTGGGATTAGCGGGTTGGTGATGGGGATGCTCAACGCGCACCAATCTTTTTTGGTTCCCGCGCTTGCACCCGGTTTTTATTCCCTCGGGATTATCTTTGGGGCACTGTGGCTGCCCTCCAGGTGGGGAATCGATCGGCTCGCCGTTGGGGTAGTTTTAGGCGCGCTGGCGCATCTGCTCGTACAGCTGCCTAGCTTACTCAAACTGCCGGGGCGCTTTTATCAACTGACGGTTGGTTTTCGCGATAAAGCCGTGCAGAAAGTTTTAACTCTCATGGTGCCGCGGGTGATTGGCGCGGGCGTGGTGCAGCTAAACTTTTTAGCAAATACCGTGATTGCCCTCAGCTTAGGTGAGGGAGCAGCCAGCGCAGTTACCTTAGCCTTCGCCTTGATGCTCATGCCGCAGCGCGCCATAGGGCAATCGGCTGGAATTGCCGCGCTGCCCACACTCTCGGCGCAAGCCGAACTGGGCAAAACGGCAGAGATGCGTCAGCTGATGGCAAGTATTTTGCGCGGGATGCTCTTGCTAGCAGCTCCAGCAAGCGTCGGGATGATCATTTTGCGTGTTCCCATCGTCCAGGTGCTCTATGAAGGCGGTGAATTCAGCCCCACTGCGACCCAAATGGTGGCTTGGGCGCTGCTGTGGTATGCGCTTGGGCTGATTGGGCACAGCTTAGTGGAGGTCCTGAGCCGTGCATTTTATGCAATCCAGGATACGCGCACGCCAGTGTTGGTGGGGGTGGGCGCCATGAGCCTGAACATCTTGCTTTCTATCGTGTTTTCGGGATGGTTCCAAAGTTTGGGTTGGATGGCGCATGGCGGCTTAGCGCTTGCCAACAGCCTTGCGACGGGCTTAGAATGCCTCATCTTGCTCATTTTGGTGCGCAAGAGGCTCCAGGGCATCAACGGTCATGAGGTCCTCAATGGCGGCTTGATAAGCCTGGCTGGCTCTACCGTTATGGGGCTGGTAGTTTACGGCTTCATAACGATTGTTCCGTTGAGCTCACGCGTAGTGAGCCTGATTGGGGGTGT
>DMCS01000087.1:33663-34650 GCA_003445715.1 Candidatus Mesolinea sp.
ACGGCGATGCCAAAGAGGATGCCGGCAAAAGCCTCACCGCGGGAGTGGCCTATGCTTTCCCGCAGGGCGTCCCACTCTTCACCGTCAATTTTCCCTGTGGAGAAAAGCTGCTGCACGAGCTTATTGATACGCTCGGCGTGCAAGCCAGCTTGCCGGCGGACCCCGGCTGCGTCATAAATGACAATGCTGGTAATCGCCAGAGCCAAGGCAAACAGCGGGCTGCCCCAGCCGACGTAAAAGCCAATGCTCGTGGTTACTGCAGCCATCAGCGCAGAGTGAGAGGATGGCATCCCGCCTGCATTAAAGAGTAACGACCAGTTCCAATCTTTGCGCTGGTTGCGCAAATAATCAATAGGCACTTTGAGCAGCTGGGAAAACAGCAGCGCAAAGAAGCCAGAAATCGCCACCGGGCTGCGGAAAAGATCCCAGAAGCTCATCTATAACTCAGAAAAATCAGTTTTGGTCTCATCGGCGGCTTCTTCGCCCAAGGTAGTGACGCGCAACTGGGCATTTTCAAGGATAGAGGCGCACAACGCTGAAAGGCGTTTGCCTTCTTCGTAAAGGCGTAAAGCTTCTTCCAATGGAAGTTCAGCACTTTCCAATTTGGCGATAATCTCTTGCAAGGCGTTGAAAGCAGTTTCAAAGTCCATTGATTCAGGTTTCGTTTCGGTCATCTTTCTTATTCTCCTTGGGATGCGGGGTAATTTGAGCGGGAATACGGCCGTCCTGTACCTGCAGCCAGACGGGCTGCCAGGGGACGGCTTGGCGGGTATGGCTGATGATTTCGCCGGTAGCTTGATCGGTGATGATGGCGTAGCCACGCCTCAGCACAGCTTGGGGATTTAGAGGAGCGAGCCTTTCACGAGCGTTTGCGAGGAAGTTCTGTTTGTGCTGCAGCTGCTGCCGAATGGCGCGCTCCAGCCGGTCTTGATGTTCATCTAAGCGCTGGATATTATTCAATATGCGTTGAAGTGGAGAGTTGCGGCG
>DMCS01000074.1:0-912 GCA_003445715.1 Candidatus Mesolinea sp.
CGAGAACAACAGGGCACGAGACCCGCGAGAACAATAGTCTATGCTAAGAATCACCTTGGTAGCCTTTTTTATGATAAAGTAGAGGCAGTAAATCATAGGAGAACCGCACACAAACGATGCAGTTGTATTTTATCCGTCATGCCCAATCGGAAAACAATGCCATTTTGGAACGCAACGAGTATAAATCTGAAGAAGGACGGCATGCAGATCCTCAAATAACTGCGATGGGCTTTGAACAAGCCAAACTGCTGGCAGAATTCTTAGCCCAAGCAAATCCTGAAGCGGAAATTCACGGGATGGATATGCAAAACCGGCGCGGATTCGGACTTACGCATCTCTATTGCAGCTTAATGGAGCGCTCGGTGCAGACTGGCGTTGTGCTAGCTGAGCGCTTAGGTTTGCCACTAGTGGCTTTGCCAGACTTACACGAATTGGGCGGCATCTATTTGGAAGAGCTCATAGAAGGTGAACTCAAAGAACCCATTTTGCATGGGCACACTCCCGAATACTTTCGAAAGCATTATCCCTTACTGCAGTTTGAAGATTTTCCTGCAGAAGGATGGTGGCAAGGCGGCAAAGAGCCTCGGGAGCATTGGCTACCGCGGGCGCAGCGCCTGCTGACCCACGTGTTTGAGCGCCACGGAGAAACTGATGATCACGTCGCATTAATAACCCACGCAGGTTTTTATTCACGCCTCTTTCAGATCATCTTCCGACAAGATTTTTCTCTCAATGAAGAAATTCCTTCTATTGGATTGATTGCATTTAATAATTGTGCCATCAGCCGATTTGACCTAATTGAAGGCAGGTTGTTCTTTATTTATCATAACCGCGCTGAATTTCTCCCCGACGAGATGATCACATAAAACTTGAGTTTATTGGTGTTATTGAGAGTGTTGAAAATGTCCAGAA
>DMCS01000074.1:1218-6272 GCA_003445715.1 Candidatus Mesolinea sp.
CTGGGAGAGGGCAGGGTGAGGGTAGATTGAACTTCTTAACTTTGAAAAATTTGGATGTAATCGATTAACCAATGTTTTTCAACAACCCCGTTAATATAATTATTCTTCTTAGCTCATTCTGATACAATATAAATATGCTCCAGGATCAATTGCAACCTATGGAAGGCAATAGCTAGGATCAAGGAAAAGGATAAGTAGTAATCATGCCTTGGTATGTCAGTATATTAATAATTGCAGTACTGTTTTACTTTAACGGTATTTTTGCGATGTACGAGATCGCCATGGTCTCGGCAAAGAAAACCCGCCTCCAACAACGCAAAAACGAGGGCAATGAAGGGGCTGCAGCAGCCTTAGAACTGCTTGAAGACCCCAACCAGCGCTACCTTTCTGCGATCCAGGTGATGATTACTTTGATTGATACCTTAGCCGGTGGTATTGGTGGTGCTAACCTTTCTGGGCCGTTAGCCGATGTGATGCGCACGGTGCCTTGGCTTGCTGGTGCCGCTGATTTACTTGCGCTAATTTTGGTAGTTCTTGTGATCACTTATTTTTCTATTGTTGTTGGCGAACTCATCCCTAAACGCATTGCGGTCAATGAACCAGATGATGTTGTCTGCCGCCTTTCGCCTGCAATCCGTGGTTTAACCCGATTTTTAGGTCCGGTCACGAAGCTGCTGAGCAATTCGACCAATTTTGGCATCAAACTCCTGCGTATTGACTTGCAGGGCGAGCCGCCAATCACAGAAGATGAAATCCGAATCTACATTAATCAAGGTAGAGATGTGGGTGTGATCGAGCAGGCTGAATCAGACATGTTCTCGGGCGTGTTTCGCTTGGGAGACCGACGCGTGGATGCCTTGATGACCCCGCGTACAGAGTTAGTCTGGATTGATCTCGAGGATGACACCAAAACTATCATCGCAGAAATTACGCAAAGCGATTATTCGCGCATTCCTGTTGCCCGTGGGGATTTGGATTACGTCGTAGGCATCTTGGATATTAAAGATTTGGTCGGTGTAGACCTCTATAGTCCGGATTTCCGTCTAAAAGAATATTTAAAAGAGCCGCTATTTATCCCCGAAAACTTGCCAGCGCTCCAAGCTTTCGAAAAATTCCGTAGCACAGGCATTCACCAAGCCTTAGTGATTGACGAGTATGGTGGGGTGCAAGGCATGGTTACGCTCTATGATGTGCTTGAATCAATCGTCGGCGAAATCCCGCTTGAACCTGAAGACCGTGATTACGAGATTGTGCAGCGGGCCGATGGTTCCTACCTCTTTGATGGCATGCTGCCTATTGATGAAGTTAAGGAGCTGTTGGATCTGAACGAATTGCCTGATGAAAGCCGCGTGGGTTATCAGACCCTCAGTGGATTTGTGATGTATGTGTTGGGCAGCATCCCCAAAGAGGGCCAAAGTTTTGATTGGGCAGACTATCGCTTTGAGATCGTGGATATGGACGGCAGACGCGTGGATAAAGTCTTGGTGCAGAAATTATCTCAAGAAGCCTAAAAAACGCTCAAGGGGTCCAGCGGGCAAAGAGCGCATGAGAAAGCACATGACCGGCGCTCTCTTCAACAGTAATTAGCTCACCGCAAGTGAGATTGCTTTGGCTGCATACGACTTCCTGCAATGCTTGATACGGGATGAGTGCAGAAGCCTGAATGGCATAAGCCGTCAGCACAATAAAGCAAGCATCAGGGGCTAAGACAGCTCGGCAAGCGGTGAGTAATTCAGGCAGATTCTTGTAAAAATCCCAGACTTTGCCACCTGACCCGCGGCCAAATTTGGGCGGGTCGAGGATGATGCCATGGTAGCTATTCCCGCGACGTGCTTCCCGCTGGGTGAAGCGCAGAGCATCCTCGGCGATCCATCGCACTGGTTTATTAGCTAAACCGGAGAGCTTGAGGTTGTAGCTTGCCCAGTTAAGCGCATGCTTGGAAGAGTCTACGTGGGTAACTTCTGCACCAGCGCTGGCAGCAGCCAATGTGGCTAGCCCAGAATAACCAAACAGATTCAAAACTTTGAGTGGTTTGCCGGCAGCTTTAATCTGTTCGGCGATCCAATCCCAATGGCTGGCTTGCTCGGGGAAAACGCCAATATGCCGTGAGGTAGCCAACTGCACTTGGAAGGTCAGCGTACGATAGTGCATTTCCCAAGATTTATTGATAGGTTGCAATAGCTGCCAGCTCCCGCCATATTCCTTTTGTTCTTCTTGCATGCGGGCGTGCGCTTTCTGCCATGCAGATTGTGGCAATGAGCGCTTCCAGATAGCTTGCGGCTCAGGTCGGATGAGGGTGTACGGTCCGAATCGTTCCAAGGTCTTGCCTTCACCGCTATCGAGCAGTTGGTATTCGCGCCAGCCTTCTGGAGCGAGCAGTTTTATTTCGGGTATAGGGATGTTCTTTTGACTCATAAGTGTTAATGGATTGTTCGCAAAAAAATCTCAGCTAAGGTGAATGCGAGCAGGGCATATGCTGCTGCTTTTTCCAGCTCAGTGTGCAGCGCGGGTTGCGGGTCATTGACATCCACATTGCGCGCTGGGCGGAGGAGAGACGGTAGAATAAGGATCATACTTAACAAAAACCATAGAAATGTAACCCAGATGGGAATAACTTGCTGAATGAACAGCGCAATTGCAGCGCAGACTATTCCGATGCCTAAAAAGACAATCATGAGCAGGCGGACCGAATTGCGTTCGCGGATCAGGATCGAGTGCTGTGGATGAGGCAAATCGAGCATCGTAATATTGCGGCTTTCGCATCTTAGCTGATTAAAGAGACTGATAAACACAACAGAAGGTAAAAGGAAAGTTAGATTGCTGCCAGACGGAGAGCTTTGGGCAAAAAAGGCTGCCAGGAAGACAGGAGTGGCGAGCAGCCAACAGTGTGCCGCAAGATCGAGCAGCGAAAAGCCTTTGAGGCGCAACCCGTTCCAGGAATAAAGCATGCCAATGAGGAGCGTAAATATACCAGCAAGCAAAGCTTTCCAGCCTAAAAGTGTGTATAAAATTATGGATATAACCAACAAGCAAACGGCGCTAATCTGCCCCGCAGCTAAGGGCAGCTCTCCAGAGGCAATCGGATTGCCGTTGGGTGAACTTTTCTCACTCAAGGCGTCCATTGGCGCATCAGCAACTTGATTGAATACAAACGCAAACCCCACGGCAAAGAGATTTGCTACGAGAACAAGTATCCAGCGCCACCCAAACGCGCTTTGCGCTGCTGCCGCACCGAGCAAGGTGTAAGTAAGCGTGAAAAAGAGATACTCACGCGGGCGCAGCAAATGGTAATAAGCAAGCAAGCGCTCTTTCATAGTAGTTGTCTTATTGGAATGAGTATACCAAAGTCATGTGCTTTAGAAGACATGAAAATGCTTGGGTAACTTCATCTAGGAGAGAGAAAACCTTGTTAGAATTAGGTTTGTTAACTGGAGGAGGTATATGAACTTTGACCAGCAGTTTGACCGGCGCAGTACCGAAAGCGTCAAGTGGAATTATTTTCCAGAGGATGTGCTGCCCCTTTGGGTCGCCGATATGGATTTTCAGTGCCCACCAGAAGTGCTGGCGGCATTGCATCAGCGCGTGGAACATGGCATTTTCGGTTATGGCTTCCCGCCAGCAGATTTGGCTGAGATTGTGGCAGCACGCTTGCAGCGGCGTCATGGGTGGCGCCCAGACGTAGAGCAGATTAGTTATGTGCCTGGCGTGGTAAGCGGTGTGAACTTAGCCTTGAGAGCCGTTTGCCAGCCGGGAGATGCGGTGATTGTCAATACGCCAGCTTACCCGCCTTTTTTCAGCGCTCCTGAAAGCGCTAATCTCCTTTGCGTGTGTAACCCTCTCGTCCAGAACGCCGATGGCAGTTACGCCTTGGATTTTGAGCGATTCGAAGATCAAATCCAACAGGAAAAAGTGAACGCGTTTATTCTGTGCAATCCACAAAATCCTACCGGCCGTGTGTTCACGCGTGAGGAACTACTGCATATGGCGGAAATCTGCTTACGGCACAAGGTGACTATTATCTCTGATGAGATTCATTGCGATATCATTTTTGACCAGAACCAACATATACCCATTGCGTCCTTAGCACCGGAGATAGCTGCTGATACCATTACGTTTATCGCTCCCAGCAAGACTTTTAACTTAGCTGGTCTGTATGCTTCGGTTGCTATCATTCAGAACGCAGAGCTGGCAGAAAGCTTTAACCGGGTCAAACGCGGGATTATCAGCGGGCCAAGCTTGTTAGCGCTTACAGCTGCCAGAGCGGCTTATAAGGACGGCGACGCTTGGCTCGAGGAGTTGTTAGTTTATCTAAAAGGGAACCGTGACTGGTTGGCAGAAGTGCTTCCGGAAAAACTCCCCGGTGTGCGCTGCTGTAAGCCCGAAGGAACTTTTTTGGCTTGGTTAGATTGGCGTGAGGTCGGTTTGGAGGGGAATCCGCAGCAATTCTTGCTCAAAGAAGCGCGTGTGGGGCTCAACGATGGCCTTGAGTACGGCTCGGATGGAGTAGGCTTTGTGCGCTTGAACTTTGGCACTCAGCGGGCAATCTTGAGTGAGGCAGTGGAGCGCATGTCTGCAGCCCTCAGACGGGTTACGAGATAAAGGCGAAAGCTACAAGAATAAAAAAACAGGCCGGCAACCCGGCCTGTTGGACTAATTTTCGATAATTTATTCTTCTAGAATGACCACATCGGCGGCTTGTTTCCCTTTGGGGCCATCCTCGATGGTAAATTCGACACGCTGACCTTCTTTGAGACGTTTGTAACCGTCCATTTTGATAGCGGAAAAATGAACGAAGATATCTTCGCCAGATTCCTGTCCGATAAAACCGTAGCCCTTGGGGGCGCTAAACCACTTAATGGTACCAACTAAACGTTCTGACATAATACTTACTCCACTTTCTATAACTAATTTTTCTCTTGACCAATCATCAAGTAGAGAAAATTTTACCCTCGCTCTCGCAAATGTCAAGATAGCGAATATGAGGGTGTTGAAAAACATTGGTTAATTGATTACATCCAAAATTTTCAAAGCTAAGAATTTCAATCTGCCCTCAC
>DMCS01000074.1:6502-15060 GCA_003445715.1 Candidatus Mesolinea sp.
ATGTTCTGGACATTTTCAACACCTTCCGAATATCAGTAAGATTTCTCGGCATTGTATTCTGGGATCAACACATTTTGGTGGCGGACTCTCAGAGTGTGCCATCAAGTTTTATTAATTTTCTGTTTGTAGGCAGAGCAGAAGCTGCAACATATCCCCTACAGGTTCCATAGGGGTGAGCCCTAAGACGTGCAGCTGCCAGCTCTCTGGCTGCTTGTCTTGCCCGAGCACTTGGACTTCTTTGAGTGCGGGAGTGAGCCAGCTGGCTGGCAGCAAGCCGACTGCGCCAGGGGTTTCCGCTATCAGCTGCTGAGCCATTTCTACCGAGTAGGCTTTTTCACCCTTTGAAGGAGAGATTTCTAAACTTGAGAAAGCGTCGGATAAGAAAGTGTCCAACTCCTGGTCCGCTAAGAATATCAGCTTGACTGGCTGGTCAAAAGCCTGCGCGGAGGCTGCTGAGCTTGGCACCTCTTTCCACTGTGCATAGGCGCCAGATAAAAGAGCTATTGCTTCTTCTTGGCTGAGCGAAACGATCGGATTCTCGGTGTTAACCACGAGAACCAGGCGCTCTGTGCCTAAGTAAGTGCCTTGCTCCTGGCTATCCAGGCTGGTGCTGGCGCGTATGACCAGGTCGGCAGCTTGGAGGTCGAGCTCAGAAGCCTCAAGCACGTCCACCAGCAGGTTGGATTGGGTGAGATAGCCTGAGCAGCTATTGAGCTTGGGCAGCCAGCTTGGTTCAAGCAACGGCGTGAGCTGCACACGCAGGGGTTGCACGGTTGGCTGTGGTGTCGCTGCTGGCTGGCAAGCAGACAGCAATACTGCCAGTAGTAAAAATAGTGGCCAAAATTTAGCGGACATAAGTAATAATAAGGGTAATGAGGGCAAGCGCTGCGCAGTAGATAGCGAAGGGGTAGAGGTTCTTCTCGCGCAAAAAGCCCATAAACCAGCGAATGGCAAAGTAGCCTACGATAGCAGCAATAATAAATCCAACAACTACCATGGGCATGAAGCTGGCAAGAGCCGGAATCGCAAACAAATCTACCATGGCTAATAAACCAGCTGCTAGCATGATGGGGATTGCCATAAGGAAAGATATGCGGGCAGCATCTTCGCGCTTGAAATGGCGTAACAAACCGCCTGTAATCGTTGCACCTGAACGAGAAATGCCGGGGAAAACCGACAATGCCTGAAAGAGCCCCACGATGAGTGCATCCAGCGGGGTCATAGCCTCTGCTGGGCGAGTCTTTTTCGATAGAATTTCGCCTGCCACGAGCAGCCCTGCAGTGACCAGTAACATCAGGCTGGTAAGCGATGGACTATTGAAAGCGGCTTCCACATTGCTCTTGAGCAGCAAGCCTGCTAGTCCAGCGGGAATCGTTGCCAAGATAATCAGCCAGCCCAGCCTGCCCTCGAGATTTTCATTGAAACTGTGTTCTTTTAGTCCTCTGATCATGCTGGTAACGATGGTCACGAGATCTTTCCAAAAGTACACTAAGACAGCTACCAATGTGCCCAACTGCACCAAAACGTCGAATACGAACGCTTGGGTTGGGTCGAGTGACCAGTTGAGCAGATATGGCACGATTACTAAGTGTGCTGAGGAGGAAATCGGTAAGAATTCGCTCAGCCCCTGCACAATGCCAAGGATAATTGCCTGGATAAGGCTCATAATTCTTCTTCTATAGCTTCGGATGCAGTTATTGCGGTTAAGGTCTCCTGGGCGAAGCGCTGCATTTCACCTGCCAAAATGGCTTGACGCATGCGCGTAGTTAGATTGACCAAAGTATATAGGTTATGGATGGAAAGCAAAGTAGCGGCTAACATTTCTTTAGCGTTCACCAGATGGCGCAGATAAGCGCGTGAAAAGTGCTGGCAAGTGTAGCACTGGCAATCTGCGCTGATGGGGTGCTCGTCCCGTGCGTAGGCGGCGTTCATCAGGTTCATCCGTCCGGCTAAGGTCATGGCGCTGTTATGCCGTGCTAAGCGGGTGGGCAGCACGCAATCGAAAATATCCACTCCGCGCAGAACCCCTTCAATAAGATCTTGGGGCGTGCCTACGCCCATCAGGTAGCGCGGTTTGTTCTCGGGCAAGATTTGGTTGACTTCACTAATCGTGCGCAGCATATCCGCTTTGGATTCGCCGACTGAGAGCCCGCCAATGGCGTAACCGTGTAAGTCCAATGCGGCTAAGGTTTGGGCTGATTCAACCCGCAAATCGCTGAAGATGCCGCCTTGCACGATGCCGAAAAGCGCTTGGTCCGAACGGGTTTTCGCTGCTTGGCAGCGGTGCGCCCAAGCATGTGTGCGCTGCATAGCCAGCTTGCAGTAAGCATAATCGGTGGGAACGGCACATTCATCGAACGCCATGATGATATCCGCACCTAAGTTTTCTTGGATATGAATGGAACTCTCGGGTGTGAGGCGCTGGGTAGAACCGTCGATATGCGATTTGAAGGTAACCCCATCATCATCCACCTTGCGTGTATCTGTTAGCGAGAAGACTTGAAAGCCGCCTGAATCGGTAAGGATTGGCTTATGCCACTGCATAAAGTTGTGCAAGCCGCCCAGCTCAGCGATGAGCTCATCCCCAGGGCGCAAGAAAAGGTGATAGGTGTTTGCTAGCACGAGCTGCGCACCAAGTTCCTCTACCTGAGCAGGTGTGAGCGCTTTAACCGTTGCTTGTGTTCCGACAGGTGCGAAGATAGGGGTTTGCAACGCGCCATGTGGGGTATAAAATGTGCCCGCACGCGCAGCGCCTTCTTGCGCATTAATTTCCCATTCAAACATTGCCGTTTCTGTCCTCTGTGTTGATATCAGCCCGTATTGTACCTGAATTATGGGATTGATGAAAATGGGGTAAAATAATGCGTTGCTCCAAAAGAGGATATTAATTTACTGTGGAAATTAATAGTTATTCAACTTGGTTAGAAATTGATCTCAATGCCATTACCGAAAACGTGGCTTATATCAAGCGCATGACTGGTGTGGAGGTAATGGCGGTCATCAAAGCTAATGGCTACGGTCATGGCGCCCGTCCAGCAGCGCAAGCTGCTGTCCAAGGCGGTGCCACCTGGTGTGGCGTTGCCCGTATTGAAGAAGCTTTAGCTTTACGGCGCGCAGGCATTTCAGCAGAGCTTATGGTGTTGGGCTACACACCCCCTTCCAAGATACCTGAAGCAATTGACCAGCAGATTGTGGTTTCCCTGTTTGACCCTTCCCAAGCCGAGACTTGTTTGAACTATGCACGCATTAATGGGGGCAGACTGCGCGCACATGTGAAAGTGGAGACCGGTATGGGTCGCCTGGGTATGCTGCCAGAGGAGGTAATTCCATTTCTGCGGGCACTTCAAGGTAGTGCCATCCAAGTTGAGGGCATTTTCACTCATTTTGCGCGTGCCGATGAACCTGAATCGGGTTATACCCAGCGCCAAATTGAAATTTTTAACCAGCTTTTAGCTGAGCTCGAACACGAAGGCCTTAAACCACCCTTAGTGCATGCTGCCAACTCTGCCGCGGTGTTCAATTTTCCGCAGGCTTGGTATAACGTGGTCCGCCCGGGCAATGCGATTTTTGGTATGTCCCCTTCACCAGCAATGCATTTAGATCCAGCTTTAAAACCAGCTCTTGCTTGGAAAGCGCGCTTGATTTCAGTGCGTACTTTCCAACCAGGGCAAGGCATCAGTTACGGTTCCATCTATACGACTAAAAGCAATGAACGCATCGGTGTCATCCCGGTGGGGTATGGCGATGGCTTCCGCCGCGTGGATAACCAGCAGGTGTTAGTGGGTGGTAAGCGTGTGCCCATTGTCGGGCGGGTGTGCATGGACCAAGCGATGCTGCAATTGGATACTGTCCCAGACGCGAAACCGGGCGATGAGGTGGTGCTGATTGGCACGCAGGGCGATGAAACCATTAGCGTGGATGAGGTTGCTGAACGCTGGTCGACGATTAACTACGAAGTAGTGTGTGGTTTAGCTGACCGTCTTCCCAGGATTTATACCAAATGAATCCGAGCCAGCTCGTTCGTGCTGAGTTTCATTGCCACAGTATTTATTCCTCCGATAGCTTATTGCGTGTGGAAGCGCTCTTAGCGGCATGCCGCCAGAAACATATTGATAAAGTTGCCATAACTGATCATAACTGCTTAGAAGGTGCGTTGCGCGCTCAAGAATTAGACCCAAAGCGTGTCATTGTTGGAGAGGAGATCCAGACCGCCCAAGGTGAAATCTTAGGTTATTTCATGCGCGAAGAGATCCCAGCCGGTTTGGAACCGTTAGAGGTGATTGGGCGCCTGAAAGATCAGGGAGCATTTATCAGCGTGGCACACCCTTTCGACGCCAATCGCAATGGAACTCACTGGCAGCCGGGGACGTTAGAAGCCATGGTCCCCCACCTGGACGCTTTCGAGACCTTTAATGCCCGCTGTTTGCGCCAGACTTATAACACTCAAGCTCAAATTTTTGCTCAGGAGCACGGATTAGCGGGTATGGCTGGTTCCGATGCCCACAGCACTTTTGAGCTTGGCAGGGCGACCATGCTTTTAGCGGACTTTAATGATGCAACGGAACTGCGAACAGCCCTTGAAAACGCACAATGGGATGTGCACCTTTCCTCGGCGGCAGTGCATCTGTTTTCGGTCTGGGCAAAAATGGTGAAAAAAGTGCGCAAGCCTGCGCTTTAGCGGGTTTTAGTGAAAGGGATAAGAAGCCTGGCATCGCATGCGCCGGGCTTGGTTTTTCTATCTGCTTTAGACTGCCATGCTAAAAATTAGCCAACCAGCCAGCAGGATGAATACCAGCGCCATGCCCAACTTGACCGGAGCGGCGTGCTTCTGGAGGAAATCCGAGAGCTGCTTGGAGGTTGTGCCATAATAAGCTAAGACGAAGACCACAATCAAGGGGATAATAAACATCAAGTTATAAAGCAGCAAGTAACTTACCGCTTTTCCACGCAGGGAGGGCACAGAGCTCATGAAAATAATCGTTGGCAGGTAAATCTGGCCAGTGCAAGCCAACTCAATAAACGAAACGAGGAGCCCGGTGATGAAAGCGCCAATATAGTAACTGGTTGCTCTTCTGCTGCTCTCGTGAATCGTGGCATTAATCCGCCGGCGTAGCTGCTTGGGAAGAGTAAGGGTCATATCTTCCAAGTTGCCTTCGCGCGCGGTGAAATAATCTTTGATGCTGAGCACAGCTAAGACAATACACAAACCAGCGGTAATCATATAGACTATGCGGCTTACGACCGCCAAGGTTTCTTTGACTAGGTCCAAAACTTTATAAAAACCCAGCCCAACCAGCAGGTAGGCGAGGAAGACCCCAATCGTAAAACTGGCGCCGGTGATGAGGATTTCTTTACCTTTTCTGCCGCTGAGCGTCAGATAAGAGATGAAAAATACGATTGTAGCAAATGCGCAGGGGTTTAAGCCATCGACTAACCCAGCCAAGACCACGGCTAACCAGCCAATAGATTCAAAGCTTTGCAGAAGCGCGTTTTGACCTTCTTCGGGGTTAAAGTCCTCCCAAAAACGTGGTGAACCCGTCTGGCTGAGCTGCTGGAGTACTGGTTCTAAGGCTTGCGGGGTGATTTCACCTTCACCAATCCAGGCTTGGTCGCCAATAAAGAGTGCCGGCACAGTGATATCTTTGCCGCGGCCGGCGCGTTCTGCCATCCAGGTGGCTAAGGGCGTGTTCTCGTAAATATTGAACTCCTCAACGACCAGCTGGGGATAGAGGGTCTGTAAATATTTAATATCGGTGTCGACCCGATTGCATTCTTTGCAGCCTACTTGATAAAAATAGGCGGCATAGATGGGTAAATCTACCTGACAAGCTTCCGGATTTTCCGTGGTGCAGACTTCTGCATCTGCATTGGCAACATCCACTGGCATAGAAATCATGAGTTCTGGATCAATGCCCTCAATCTCAGGGAAGGGGATACCATCGCCTTGTAAGCCTTGCTCAATGAGCGCTTGGAGCTTTTGCTCGTTGGGCTCTTGACCGATCAGGAGCTGATCGCCAATGAGCACAGTAGGCAGTCCGCGTTCCTCCGGTTTGACGGCGAAAGCAGCTTCCACTTTGAGCAGTGCCTGATAGTATGTAGGGTTGCTCAGTTCCAGAAGGCGCAAGTCGATCTGCCCCGGGTATTGGTCTAGAAGCGGATTGACAATTTGATTAAGGATATCCAAACAATGGCTGCAATCTTTGGAATAGAAAAAATAGCCGTGCACTTTTGCATTGCTTAAGTCCGCGGTGGGTGTGCTTAATTCTGGGCCGATTCCTTGCGGATAAGTGGAACGTGCGCCTGCAGTTTGTGGGATAAGCAAGCTAAAGAAAACCAATAATAAGAAAAAAATTGAGAAAGCGAAGGGGTGTTTTTTAAGCAGATTCATTGTAGTTGTCTATTCCCATAATTAAATTACGTAATAAGCCTAAAAAATTATATCCATTTGCAACTAGAATTTCTCTTGATAGTTAGCCGCAAAATCAGGCTTGATTTTAACATGGTCTGTAAAAACTCTACCAAGCAAGCCAAAATCTCTTGAAATTACACAGCAAATCTAAAGGAAAAATATGTAACTTTGGGGAAATTAGACGATTTCGACTTTATCAAGCGGGAAGCGGCTTTTACTAAAGAGCTCATGCAAGTTTTCTTTGCGCTCTTCATCCAAGCCCGCTAGAACGAGGCGCAAATAAAAACTACCATCAGGGGAGGTTGTGTGGATTGTGTGAATGATATTTCCTCCGGCTTCGGAGACTAAGCCAGCTAAGTAAGCCAGAACGCCTGGGCGGTTGGCAGTGTTGGAGCCGCTTACTTCCACGGTTACCCAATTAAGCACTGCACGCGAGATTCCTACGCGGTCCAAGGCGTCTTCAAGCTCACGCAAGATGATTGAACCCCCACCTACAGCGGAGTAAAGGTCATCAAGGTTAGCACAAGCCATCAAGCCAAGGAGTTGATCGATGCGGCTGCTTTCTAATGAAGCGACATCGTCTAGGGAGAGAATCCCTTGCTTAGCCAGCAAGGGATGAATGAGCTGCTTCCCTTTTTGGCTGGCTTCCTTGAGTGCCACCGTTGCAAGCACAACGCGCAGCCGGCGGGCTGTTGTGATATCACAATGGTTCAGCCAATCGGGTTGGGGTACGAGATGTGGCCCGATAGAAATCACTTCGACCACATCTCCTGGGTTGAGCGTATCGTAGAGATGGCGTTCCTCGCCATTGACCAACACCTTGCTGATTTTATCCAAGTAAAACTCTTGGATCGCAGCCACACCATCCAAGACCGTGCCGCCTTCTTGCAAGAAGCGGGTTCCGCCATAAGGGGTAAAAATTTGCACTGGGCGGTATTTTGAGATGTCTTTTCCATGATTGATTGCGTAAATAACCCCCCAGGTGTTTTCACCCTCCATCTCTTCTGTGGCGATGGCGGTTTCTATCGCACCCATACCAGGCAGCCAGCTGGTTACCTGTAGGGCACGGTAGCCGTTTTGAGGGGTGGCAATGTAATCGTCGAAGCGGTCCTGATCCAAATTCTTGCCAAAATAGCGGTTTACGCGTGCCAGCAGGCGGTAACAAGCCATTTCGTCATTATCTTTGACGACCATGCGGAAGCTGACGATGTCATTCACTGCCGAAAAATCTTGGAGGGATGTCCGCCGTGCGCGTGCCATGCGCTGGAGCTTATCCCATGCTTGCCAATAACCATTAACTGTGAAGCGGACTGCGCCATCAACGTCTTCTTGTTCCATTAGCCGGCCGAGCTCGCCTAAGTAGTAGCGGATGAAATTCAAATTCAGGCGCGGGTCAGCATCGATCTTTGCTTTGACGGTGTCGTAGGATTCTGGCTCGGCATACGGGAAAGCCATATCCTCGATCCAACGGCGCCAGCGGTAGCAATTGAGAATGCCAGCGAGCTTGCCATACGCGCGGATAGCCTCGGTGGCTTTCTGCCATTGCTTTCCCGGCGGCATGTATTTGAGTGTCAATAAGTTGTGGCTTTTATCCGCTAACTTGATCACAAAAACAGCGGGGTCACGGAACATGGCGATCTTGCGCAGGGTGTCCATCTCGCGGGTGCTGCCATCGCGCGGGTTAGACATTTTGGTCAGCCCGTCGATGATATGCGCGATTTCTTCGCCCATCTCACCGGGAAAAAGAGCCCTGATTTGGTCAAGGCTCTCTCCGGTATCTTCCACAGCGTCATGTAATAAGGCGGCGATAGTCCAAGTTTCTTTATGGACTAAATTATCCACAAAGCTCGCCACCCAGCCGCAATGGGTTTCAAAGTAAGGCTCTCCAGAGAGGCGCGTTTGACCGGCATGCACCTGTTTACCCCATTCAAAGGCGCGTGCTATAGCTTCTGTCCGTGGTTCGAACTCTTCAACATGGAATTCGCCCAGGACTCTCGGCCTAATTTCGGTGATGTTCTCGATCTCAACCATCTGCGGGCTCATCCGATTTTCAGAAAATTATCCTTTTATTATAGCCGATTTATTCTGAAAAAATGCATAACTCGTGCAATTTATAACGATTTCCCCATTGGACAGAGGGTGTTGAAAA
>DMCS01000074.1:15227-25229 GCA_003445715.1 Candidatus Mesolinea sp.
TCTTAACTTTGAAAAATTTGGATCGAATCGATTAACCAATGTTTTTCAGCACCCCTGGACAATATCTTGACACTTAGCCAATGAATTCATTTGCTGGTCTAAATTTCGTTTATGATTGTGGGCAGAGTGTATGATGGATGAAGAGAAATATTTTATTCCCGCCGGTCCAGCAGAAGCCGAGCTGCGTGTATTAAACTCACGCTTCATTGCCAGCCTTTCGCCAGCCTTCAGCGTGGAAGAAGCGCGGAATTTCCACAAGAACACCCGGCTGCGCTTCCCTGATGCGACACATCACGTGCCGGTGTTCGTCATTGGGCATGGCAGCAGCGTCATCACCCACTGCTCTGATGACGGCGAGCCTTTTGGGACAGCCGGGCGGCCAGCTTTGGCGGTCCTTCAAGGCAGCGGCTTAGGGGACGTTGCTGTTGTCGTGACACGCTATTTCGGAGGGACCAAATTAGGCACAGGCGGTCTGGTTAAAGCTTATGGCGATGCTGTCCGCGAAGTGCTCAAGCAGGTTCGCCGAGCGGTTAAGGCCCCCACGCTTACTGCTAAGCTTGAGCTGCCTTATCCGCTTTATGGGCAAGTCGAACGCCTTGTGGGCATCTCTGGTGGAGAAATCACCGAAAGGCAATTTTTAGCTGATGTGACCTTGATTGTGCGCTTCAAGGATGACGATTGGCAGCCCTTTTTGCGGCAGCTGCGCGAGCTCAGCAGCGGCAAAATTGAGCCGGTGATCCTTGAACGCAACCCAGAAACAATTTTTCCGATTGATTAATTATGAGCCTCTTCAGCAGGAATGAGGGTAAGGTTCTGCTGGACGGTGTAGAGTTTGTAATACAGCCCATGGGCGGCTAAGAGTTCATCATGCGTGCCTTTTTCGGTAATGGTGCTGCCCTCAAGCACGACGATTTGATCGGCATTCCTTACGGTCGAAAGCCGATGAGCGATGATAATGGTGGTGCGCCCGATGATGAGCCGGTCTAAGGCTTGCTGAATGAGCAGCTCGGTTTCTGTATCGACAGCCGAAGTGGCTTCATCCAGTATGAGAATTGGGCTGTTCTTGAGCACTGCACGCGCAATGGAGATACGCTGCTTCTGCCCTCCAGAAAGCTTGACACCGCGCTCGCCGATGAGCGTATTGTAGCCATTGGGCATATGGGCAATAAATTCATCCACGTTAGCAATCTTAGCCGCAGCTAACATTTCTGCCTCAGTTGCATCCGGTTTGCCGAAGAGGATATTCTCGCGGATTGTCCCATGGAAAAGAAACACATCCTGCAGCACCATACTGATATTGGCACGCAGCTCATACAAGTCCAAGTCACGGACATCGATGCCATCCACCGCCAACTTCCCGCAGGTTATGTCATAGAACCTGGGAATCAGGCTGACCAAGGTGGACTTACCCACGCCGGTGGGTCCTACTAACGCGGTCGTTTTCCCGGCAGGTATTTCTAAATCGATGTTCTCAAGTACAAAGGCTTCCTTTGGGTTATAACGAAACGAGACGTTTTCGAAGCGAATTTCGCCGCGTACGGGTTTAGGCAGGGGAATGGGATGCTCTGGCGGCAGGACGTCCGGAGTCTCATTGAGCATTTCTGCAACCCGTTCAAAACCAGCTAAGGATTCCTGCACAGCTTCCCAAGAGTTGCTCAGGTTGCGCACCGGCTGGTAGAAACTATCTAGATAGAGGAAGAATGCCACCAAGTCGGCAACCTGCAAATTGCCCTGCAGGGCTAAGCGGCTGCCAAAGAATATTACAATCAATTGACCCAATCCGGCAGCAAAGTCATAGAGAGGCGTATACGTTGCCATCAACTTCAGGGCTTTAAGGTTAGATTCGAGATATGTTTCGATTTGTTTACCCACTCGATGCATGGTCAGGTCTTCTCGGGTAAAGGCTTGGATTTCTTTGACGCCAGAAATGCTGTCATTTAATATGGCATTGAGTGTACCCAGCTCCTGTTGGCGATATATGAAAGCTGGGCGGACCCTTTTGGCATATTGAATCAGGGTGATGATGATAATGGGGATCGGGATCAGAGAAAGCAAGGCTAACTGCCAACTCATACTGAAAAGGATCACCATTACCCCCACCAAGGTAAGGATGTTTACGAACATCTCTGGCATGGCATGCGCAATGGTGCGTTCAAAAAGCTCGGTATCGTTTATTAGGCGGGACATCAGCTGACCGGTTTGTTTGTCTTCGTAGAAGCGCAAAGAAAGCTGCTGTAAATGCTGGTAAATCAACTTCCGTGCATCGGCGACCACTCCCCAACCTGCCACATGAGCTTGATAAGAGCGGATGTATTGCATGAACCCGCGGGCGATGAAAACGGCTAACGCAACGAGAGAAAGGCGCGTAACCATATCTATAATATCGCTGGGTAAGGGCGTCTGGGAAAGTGAGTCGATGAGCGAGCGGATGATCCAAGGGATCACGAGTTGTGCACCGACCAAGCCAACCATGGCGAGAATCGCCCAAAAGAGAGGCCAAGAATATTTTTTAGCAAGATCTATTAGTAATTTTATCGGTTTCATTTTCGTCATCACTTAATTTCTTGATGATAACACTGAGACGCAGATTTAGCGGAAAAAAGACAATATTCCATCCTTTGCGCAAGTCGTCATCTTGCATCCAGAAAAGTTCTGGACCGCCTTCGACCCAAGAGTTGATAAATCCCCATGGGGTAGGGAGGTTCCCACTGCGATGCTCAGGATTATATGCGGCTAAAAGCATGGTATGACCGCCGGCTTTGTGTGTGACGTTGTAATTGGTTGCGCTGGTTCCGTGGTAGAGGGCAGGAGCCTTCCCGGGCAGCCATGTGAAGGTAAGCAAGAGAGCTTGATTGTGCGCTTGCAGCAAGCCAGGTAGGGCTTCTGGCGCAAGGTGCTTTAACTGAGCTTGAAGTGGCAAATTATGCGAGCGGGATAAAAAATTGACTAATCGAGCTTGCATTCCAGGCGTGATACTCCAACCTGGAAAAAGGCGAAAAAAGCGGCCTCGCCGCCAGAGCCGATCCACCTCTGCGCTGAGGGCTGCCGGAGGAAGATTAGTGCCGACTAAGAGCTTCAGCGCAGCAGCGATAGCATGGATGGCGCAATTGTTCCCACTCTGTTGGGTCTGTAGGGCTGCCAACTCAGCTTCTGAGAGCGATTTTAGGGTTATGTTTAGCATACATCTATTTTAAACGAAATATTTATACATAAAGGAAACGTATTGTATCAACTTGGTTATGTATGAGGTGATTAGAATTGACACATAAGCACAGGTATGATATCTTATCGGTGTACTTTACCAACAGAGCTTGAGGTAACCCGATGCCCGGATGCCAGGGTGTAAAGGTGGAAGCTGGTGCAAGTCCAGCGCTGTGCCGCAACTGTAAGTCGCAAGACAAGCCAGGAAACCTGCCTCGATGAGCTCCCCAATTGACCTTCTCGGAACTAGGAGGCGGGCTTGATGATATGATCACCAATACAACCCAACCTGTTACCGAGTTGGGTTATTTTTTTAGTGAGGTGATCATGAAAAAAACTATCCCAATTCTGTGCGTTTTGTTCTTGCTGGCAGTTTCGGCTTGCCAGGCGGTGCCGACTGCCTCACCGCAACCAAGCGCAACTCCAATCTTCTCAGGGGCAATCGCAACCCCTGAGGCGAGCTCCACACCGCCGGTAACCATCCGTTATGCCAAAGGCTTTACTTTAGCGTATCAAGACAACTACAAAATCCTGAAAGTGACCCAGCCGTGGGCTGGTGCGGAGCAGGCTTTCACCTACGTCCTCATCCCACGCGGTGCTGAAGTTCCTGCTGAGGTTGGCAATGCTTTGGTGATCGAAGTGCCGGTGCGCTCGTTTGTCGCGATGTCTACAACTTATTATCCTTTTTTGGAAAACATTGGCAAGCTGGATAGGCTTGTGGCGGTGAATGATGCTACTTATGTCTATAACCAAAGCGTGCGGGAAAAAGCTGCCTCTGGAGAAATCGCCATCGTTGGGGGCGGGATGGGCGGACCCAGCGCTAACATAGAGCGTTTATTAGAGCTCGACCCTGATGTGATCATGACCAGCGCCAGCGGTATTCCAGAACTGGATGTTTACCCCAAACTGCAGGAAGTCGGCTTACCTGTGGTGATTAATGGGGACTACCTTGAGCAGACGCCCTTAGGCAGAGCGGAGTGGGGCATCTTCATCGCTGCCTTTTTTGATCAGGAGCAGGAAGCAAGCCAACAGTTCGATGCACTCGTGCAACGCTATGAAGAGGTTAGCGCGTTGGCAGCTAACGTGCAAGAGCGTGTGACCGTCTTCACGAATACGGATTACCAAGGGACTTGGTATGTACCCGCCGGCGAGAGCTACGCGGCTATTTTAATCAAAGACGCTGGCGCGGAATACCTTTGGGCGGATGAACCTGAAACTGGTGCTCTGCCGCTTTCATTTGAGACCGTTTTTGAGCGCGCCAAGGATGCAGATTTTTGGCTGAACCCGGGTTTTGCTGCCAGCTTGCAGGACCTATTAGCTATGGATGCCCGCTACGCTGAATTTGAAGCCTTCCAAACCGGCAATGTGTTTAATTACAACGCGAGAGTGAGCGAAGCTGGCGGTATGGATTACTTCGAGAGTGGCGTCGCCAACCCAGATGTAATTCTAAAAGACCTCATTAAGATCTTTTACCCGGAGTTGTTACCCGAGCACGCGCTTTTCTACTACCAACAATTGAAATAAAAAGGTTTCTATGCAAACGAATCCTCCCCTTGATATAACCCAAAGCCACCCGCCGCCTGCGCCGCGCCGCCGCACTGCAGGTACAGCGATTTTTGTGCTCTTGGTGTTGCTCCTTGTGCTGGCATTTGTAGTTAGCTTGAGCTTGGGGTCGGTCTCGATTCCGTTGCGAGAAGTTGTGCGCATCCTCATAGGCGAGCCAGCCATCAAGGAAAGCTGGGGCACGATTGTATTGGATTTTCGGCTCACCAAGTCGATTACGGCTGTACTTGTGGGTGCCGGGCTCTCACTTGCGGGATTGCAGATGCAAACCATGTTCCGCAACCCCTTAGCTGATCCTTTTATCTTGGGCATCAATTCAGGGGCGAGCTTGGGCGTTGCCTTGGTCGTACTCAGCCTTGGCACTGCTGGCACAGCGTTTTTAGCAGGTTTAGGTGCTCTGGGCGATTTGAGCTTGGCGTTAGCCGCTTCAATTGGGGCTGGTTTAGTCTTAGCACTCATCTTGCTTGTGGGGCAGCGCGTGAAAAACCCAACCACCTTGCTCATCATGGGCTTGATGTTCGGCTATGCTACCAGCGCGCTCACTAGTCTGTTAATTTATTTCAGCAGCCCAGAGCGCATTCAATCTTATACGATATGGTCGTATGGCTCCTTTAGCGGTGTTACGTGGAATCAACTGCGGGTGATGGCACCGGTAATTCTGGTCGGGTTAGGGGTGGCGGTCTTTTTAATCAAACCGCTCAATGCGCTGTTATTGGGTGAAGATTATGCTCGCAGCATGGGGTTGAACGTGAAGCACGCGCGCTTTTTTATCCTGCTGAGCGCCAGTTTGCTGGCGGGTACGGTGACTGCATTCTGCGGGCCGATTGGGTTTATTGGCGTGGCGGTACCGCACCTGTGCCGTAACCTGCTGCGCAACGCAGACCATAAGGTGCTCATTCCGGCGGTAATTTTGGTTGGAGCAATTGCTGCGCTAGCAGCTGATGCGCTTGCCCAGCTGCCGGGAAGTCAGTATGTATTGCCGATTAATGTAGTAACGTCGCTATTTGGCGCGCCATTTGTGATTTGGGTGATCATTCGGCAAAGGCGAGGTGCAACATCCTTTACGGTATAAACTCCGTGGTGCTCACGGCACAGGACCTAACGATTGGGTATGCGCATAGCCGAGCTGACAAGACCGTCATTGCGCAGGACCTTAATCTCGAGCTGCACGCGCACGAACTAGTTTGTTTAGTGGGTCCGAATGGCGTGGGAAAATCAACATTGCTGCGAACTCTTACAAGTCTCCAGCCGAAGTTAAGCGGAAATTTACTGCTTAAGGGCAAGCCGCTTGAAAAATATACTAGCAAAGCCTTAGCTAAGCTTGTCAGTGTGGTTTTAACTTCTCCAGTGCAAGTGGGTAACATGAAAGTGCGGAATCTGGTAGGGTTAGGGCGCTTTCCGTTTACGGGTCTTTTTGACAGCCGCAACCCAGAAGATGATGCTGCAGTGCAAGCTGCCTTAGAGATGACAGGTGCTGAAAGCTTAGCAGAGCGCTTTGTGCACGAACTCAGCGATGGCGAGCGGCAACGCGTGATGATTGCTAGAGCTTTAGCGCAAGAGCCAATGCTGCTGATATTGGACGAACCGACAGCCTTTTTGGACCTGCCTGGTAGGGTAGCGACGATGCAATTGATGCGGGAACTGGCACACACGCATGGCAAAGCCGTGCTCGCATCCACGCATGATTTGGACCAGGCGATGCATCTCGCAGATCGGATGTGGCTGATGGGGAAGGATGGCGCGATTCTGCAGGGCGCCCCAGAAGATTTGGTGCTGAGCGGCGCCTTTGGCACAACCTTTGCGCAGCCTAACCTTAAATTTGACCTTGAAACGGGGAATTTTGAAACCACACAGAAGACGGAGCAATACGTTGTGCTCCAAGCGGAAGGATTAGCTGATATCTGGACCGCGCGTGCCCTGCGGCGCGCTGGCTTTGAAGTGCTTGTAGATGGGCAACCTGACCTCCCGCGTGTGGAAGTTGTGCAACAAAACGCCAGAACCACATGGAAGCTTTTACGCAATGGAGTGGCACTGGAGTTTGACTCAATTTATGCGCTGCTTCTCGGCTTAAGTGCCTAATCAAAGCGCTTAAGCTGGTAAGAATTGAGTTACGACCAAGATTATTGTGGCAAAGAAGATAATAATGGTGAGACAGACGGCTAAATAGTTGGTTCCCTTTTTATTAGCCCACGACCCCATCAAGATCTTATCATTAGCTAAAATGAGCACCAAGATGAGAATGACGGGCAGCAGAATTGCGTTAACCGTTTGGGAGAGCACCATAATCTGAAAGAGCGGCATTTTAGGCAGCATGACTAAAAGCATGCTGATGAGCATGATGCCTCCAAAAATCGTGTAGAAGATAGGGGCTTCATCTGCCTTGCGGTTTAAGCCGCGTTCGAATCCGAAGGCTTCACAGATAGCATAAGTTGTGGAAAGTGGCAGCACTGATACTGCCAAGAGGGAAGCACCCAGCAATCCGATAGCAAAGAGCAAACTGGACGCCTCGCCGGCTAAAGGTTTTAGGGCTAAGGCAGCTTCTTCGGCGCTATTAACCACAATGCCACTACTGAAGAGCGTCGCGGCTGTGGTGATGATGATAAATGCGGAGATGATATTGCCCCACATCGAGCCGAAGACCACATCGGTGCGTGTATCCCCATATTTATTAAGGTCCACGCCCTTATCGGCAACCGAAGCCTGTAAATAGAAGATTCCCCAAGGGGTAATAGTTGTACCAATCACAGCCAAGACGGAGATCATATAATCAGAGTTCATTTGGATTTGAGGCTTAAGCGCTGTCTGCAGGACAACACCCCAATCCGGCTTGATGACAAACACGGTGATGACATAACTCAGCGAAGAAAGGCACAGCACCAGAAGAATTTTCTCGACACTTTTATAATTCCCTCGTAATATGATCAAAGTAAAAATTAATCCTGCCAATGGCACAGTAATCAAGCGGCTGATGCCGAAGAGTTCGCTGGCTGCTGCTATGCCGGCAAACTGTGCTACCGTCGTACCCAGATTAGCAATGAGCAAGCAAAGCATGGCAAATGCGGTGGTCTTGACGCCAAAACGTTCTCGAATCAAATCTGCTGTGCCTTTTCCGGTGACAGCTCCCATCCGTGCTGCCATTTCTTGGATGATCACCTCTCCAATAGTGATGAGCAGAATAATCCAAACGAAGCTGTAGCCATATTTGGAACCAGCAACCGAATAAGTCGCAATGCCAGGAGCGTCGTTATCAGCGCTGGCGGTAATAATACCAGGACCAATGATAGATAAAAATGCGATAATGTTTCGCAGCCAAATTGGTTGAGTAAAGCGTTTTTTCATCTGTACCTTTATCTACCGGAGAAGCGGGGTAAGCGTTTTTTCCATGCGGTGGGGAGCACCGTATCAAGTGCGTCATCTACGGTTACGATGCCTAACATCCTTTCAGTTTCGGGTTCTACCACGGGGATTGCCATCAAGTTGTATTTGGCAATCAGATATGCAGCGTCTTCCTGTGGGGTGAGAGGGTAAACCCGCACAACGTCATCATCAATCCATTTAGAAATCGGCTGGTCTAATGGGGAGGTGACTAAATCACGCAGGCTGACCACGCCCTTCAGTTTTTGGTTTTCGTCCAAGATATATACATAATACATAAACTCGTCCTCTAAGGCATCTTCGGAGGAACGCAAGAACTGTAAAGCCTCGCCAACCGTAAAGTGCTCTGGCACCCAGGTAAACTCAGTCGTCATGATGCCGCCGGAAGAATCCTCAGGATAACCTAAGAGAGAGCGCACCTCTTCGGCTTCTTCGTCTTCCATAAGGGTGAGCAGCTGCTCGCTGACCTGATCGTCCATATCGGCTAAGATGTCCGCTGCCTCATCGGGATCCATTTCCTCGAGCACGTCCGCAGCGCGTTCTGGGTGCAGGTGCGCGAGGATAGCTTGCTGCACTTCTGGAGAACTTTCCTCAAGGGTATCGGCTAAATCCTCATTGGTGAACCCTTGCAATAGAGCTTTGCTGGTGTGGCTGTCTAAGTCGTCCAGAATGGCAGCAATATCCGCTGGGGGCATTTGCACCAAGCGGGATTGGGAGACCCTCAGGCGCACCGGATCATCATGCTCAACCGAGGCAACAAACTCCCAGGGGATAACGTGTGTTTTTAATTCCTTATGGAACACTTTGGCTACACTTTTGCCAACTTTTTCTAGCCCAAGGCGGCGCAATAAACCGAGATAGCTGGCATCAACACCGGTGAGGTAAAAAAGCTCGCCCTTACGCGCGATTTGCAGGTCATTCACTCTGACCAAGCGCTTGCCTTCCAAGTCAACGATCTGTTGATCCAGCACGCGCTGTTTGAGCAACAATTCATGCCCTTTAAGTGTATAAGGCAAAGCTTTATCAATATCAGTTTTCAATGCGATGCTTGGCCAAAGGCTGGCTATTGATTGGGCATCGATCATTTTTTTGCCATCCACGGCGTTTTTAAGTACCAAAGCAGCCAGCGGCGGCATACTTTTTTCGGTGCCGTTGACCAAGATGTCATCTAACTTGCCAATAACATGCCCAAAACCATCCCAGACCTTCTGATTAAGAAGCTGACTTAAATAAATCATCACACACCTCACCAGGTTGTTTTGTATTCAGTTGGAAGATTACACCTTAGGGGACATACAACCCGCCTTTATGCCCCTTGCCATAAGAGATTACATGGCAGCGGTGCAAGGAGGTAAGGTTGTTAGTCCCATCAGACTTACCGGCCCAGGCTGGTCGTCTGCTGAGGGATCACTTCCGTTGCTTTTTTCAAGTTCCATCGTAAGCATTTCCATTAATGACGCAAGTATACCATAGCGGAGGCTATTTTACGGGGTTGAAAATAGTGCGTGTAATAGCAAAGTGATAATGTCCTAAAGGTGCAAAATAGAAATGCCCTAATTATGATGAGGAGCTATGAAATGGACACACGAAGTGTACTGCGTAATCGCAGTGACAAGTAAGGAATTAGACCAAAAAAGGACGTATCGAATGTCTGGATTATCGGTCTTTAATCGCTTATTTTAGAACGTTCTCAAAACATGCTCGCAATCCCCACCCCTTTGATTCCCCTCCCCAGCGGCTGGTTTCAGATTTAACCTGACTGATCGACGCTGGTGAGGGTAAAAATGCTTGCAGGTGGGGGCGGCCGACCGCCCCCACCTGCAAAAGAACCTCCCTCTCCCAGCAGATTGTTGCCGAAACAGG
>DMCS01000094.1 GCA_003445715.1 Candidatus Mesolinea sp.
CCGAAGCGGTAATGTGCATCGGGTTTACCAGCACCAGCCCCTCCTGGATGCCGCTTTCTTGCACAGCCTGTTCGACCTGCGGCGTGATGTTGACAAATCCTCGCCGTGTAGGGAGGTGCATAAAAATTTCTTTGCGATAACTCTTCATTCCTTGCTCCGCCTTTCCTTGGTTGTATTGATGTCAGCACAATGCATCAAGTTTTTTTCTTCTCATTTTACCCGAGTGAATTCCCTCTTTTGGTAGTTTTTTCCAGCGTGTTACAATCTCACCACAGAAAACATGTATGAACAGCGCCCGAAAAACCTGCCCCGCAAAGCAGATAATTGGAATAAAGTATACTTAGGGACGAAGCTGGATTTATAAAGTATTATGGCAAACTTTGAAGAACAAACGCCTCCAACCAAAAAGAAGACTTGGCGGATCGTTATCATTCTGATTGTGTTGGGGTTAGCGGTCAATCTGCTGCTCCCACAGATCTCCAATTTCACGGAGGCTTGGTCAATCGTCAAGACGATGACGTGGTGGGCAGTTGGTTTAGCTGCAGTATCAGTAATCATCAGCTACCTCAGCTATGGATATTGCATCCATGCTATCGTCGCAAGCCGCAAGCAGCAGCTCTCCGTGCTCAAGTCCACCCTGATCGTCATGTCGGCTACCAGCGTCGGATTGGTGGCTGGTGGCTGGGTCACATTGGCAGGCTCAATCTTCAGTTCAGTGAAGCGCGAAACAGGGGATAATGGCACTGCCACGATCACTGGGCTGCTGCCCTCCATGCTGTTGAATATGTCCATTGCTCTTATCGCCGTTGTTGGGCTGGTTTATTTAGGCATCATCGGGCAGCTCACCAACGGTCAATTGATCCAGTACATTGTTTTCCTTATTTTATTAATGCTCATTACCTTTGGCTCCCTGCTTGTGATCGTTTTTCCGAAATTCACATATAAAGTGCTCAATTGGGTTCTCTGGCATTGGAATAAATGGCGTAAAAAGCCTTACGATCCGCAAAAAACTCAAGATATGCTCAATAACCTCATTTTCTCCTGGAAGGAAATGGGGCGCGGCAACTGGAAAAAACCGTTTCTAGGCGCTTTCTGTTATACCCTTTTTGACTTGCTGGCAATGTATCTGATTTTTATCGCTGCCGGCTATAATATCAGAATAGGCGTGTTATTTGCCAGCTATGGGCTGCCTTACTTGCTTGCCAAAATCGCTTTCATCTTTCCGGGCGGCATTGGTGTGGTGGAAGCCACCATGGCAGCTATTCAGACCAGCCTCGGTGTGCCTGCGGAAATCAGCGTTGTGGTCATCCTTGTTTACCGTTTGTTCTCCTTCTGGCTGCCCACCCTGCTTGGCTTTGCCGCGATGGGTTACCTCAACCGCAGCGCGCCCGCAGCTGCACCAGAAAAGCCGCTCGTCGTGCAAATGAGCCCTGCCAACCCCGGTGATCCGCATGACGAAACACCCTGAACAACCCGCAGACTCAAAGTGAAATTCTGATGCCTTTCACACCATTGCACATGGGTCCAGGTATGGCAGTCAAAGCCATCGCGCAGGATAAGTTTAGTCTCATCATTTTCGGATGGGCACAAATCCTGGTTGATTTGCAGCCGCTGGTGGTCGTCCTCACCCAAGAAGGGCAAATTCACGGGTTAACGCACACCTTCGTGGGCGGTGCGGTTCTTGGAGTAGCCGCGGCTGCTTCGGGCAAGCCCATGGCAGAAGCGCTGCTAAATCTTTTCCGCAAAAAAGAAAAACCGCGCATACAAATCAGTTGGAAAATTGCTTGGTGGAGCGGTTTGGTCGGCGGGCTAAGCCACGTGCTCCTGGACGCGTTGATCTACCCCGATATGAGCCCATTTTGGCCTTTCGTGAAGGGCAACAGCATGAATGTTTTTACCAGCCGAGGTATAACTGCTTTTTGTATTTACAGCGGCTTAGCTGGCTTGTTGGTCTACTTTGTTTGGCGCGCTGTAGAAAGGCTCAGCCGTCAAAACTCCATTAATCCCAGTTAGGTCAAAGCACGCATCTGACGGACAAATACGTTCCAGGTTTAAGCGCGGGCTTGAAAACAACGCCCTTACATCTCCCAGAAGCCGCCCCAGGGAACGCGGAAGCTGCCAATGACCAGGATGGCACCTAGCAGCAGGAAGAAAATAACTGCCGCAGCCCTACCGGCTTTGGAGAGTTGCGTCGCGCTCAGATCGCGTTCGATTAGTAGTGTTCCGAAGCCGACGAGCAGCAAGGCCGCATTGGCGTAGATCACTTCCAGCCCCAAAGTGGGCATCCCAGCCCCGCGGATGGCTGACACAATATACCAAAGGAAAGTGGCTAAACTGACAATCAACACACCCAGCAGGCGCGAATCCAGAAATTGCAGTCGATATTCAGGCTCAACACGGCGGATGAAATATTCCCCAAGGCTCACAAACGTGTAAGCAAAGTAAGACATCTTGATGTGCTGTGCCACGGCTTCACTGGTGCCGGAAAACACAGCTAAAAACGGCGAAGTAAAGAAATCATAGGCGAAATGCAAGGCAATGAAAGCCAGCCAAAAGCCTAATAACTTCATTAATAAAGGTTTGAGCGAATGATCAACCATGGATATCTCCCAAGATCAAAGGTGTTTCAATTTTACCCAATTTCAGCACAACTTTAACAGAATCTTGCGCGTCATCATAACCTGCCTCGTCTGTACTTGCACGGTACCCTACGGGCAGGCTGCGCACTCAGGAGACCGGCGAGAACAAAAAGGCATCCATTTTGTCCAGGTTAACCGTCCTTTCGCGGACTATTTGGCTTTATAATAATTAGTTGCACTAGTTAAATAGAACAAATATACCAATTTAGAAGGTTTTTATGGCTCAAGAAAACTTGCGTGTGATTGGTGCGCGTGAACACAATCTCAAAAACATCACGGTCGAGATCCCGCGCGATAAACTCGTCGTGCTCACTGGACTTTCCGGCTCTGGCAAGTCCTCCTTAGCCTTCGATACTATCTTTGCCGAGGGTCAGCGCCGCTATGTGGAGTCGCTCTCCTCTTATGCCCGCCAGTTCCTCGGGCAGATGAACAAGCCCGATGTGGATGCCATCGAAGGGCTCTCGCCGGCGGTTTCCATCGACCAGAAGGGCACCACACATAACCCACGCTCAACCGTGGGCACGGTCACTGAGATTTATGACTACTTGCGTTTGCTCTTTGCCCGTGTGGGCATCCCGCACTGCCCTATCTGCGGCAGGTTGGTGCAAAAGCAATCCGCCGAAGAAATCGTCAATGCTATCCTCGGGCTGCCTGAAGGCAGCCGCCTGCTAATCCTCTCGCCAGTGGTGCGCGAGCGCAAAGGCACCTATCAAGCTGTCCTTGATGACATCAGCAAGTCCGGTTTTGCACGCGCGCGCGTGGATGGTAACGTATATAGCTTAGATGAAGAAATCAAGCTTGACAGATACAAAAAGCATACTATTGAGGCGGTCGTGGACCGTGTGGTCATCTCCCACCCCGAATACGAAGCAGATGAGAAAGCCCAACGCTCACGCCTAACCGACTCCGTCGAGACGGCGCTGCGCTATGGGGATGGATACGTGACGGTGCAAAACTTGAGCAGCGAACCACCCGAAGATATCCAATTTTCGGAGAACTTAGCCTGCCCGGAGCACGGCTCAATCCTGATAGAAATTGAGCCGCGCACATTTTCCTTCAACACACCGCACGGCGCCTGCCCTACCTGCCAAGGCTTGGGCACTATGCAGGAAATTGACCCGGATTTGCTTATCCCCGATAAGAGCGTCTCCCTAAGGGATGGTGCCATCGCTGCATTGGAATGGTCCGGCCCGCGCGAGGATGGTGGCTACTACTGGCAAATGCTCGAATCTCTGGCTAAAAGTGCCCATATCGACCTGGACGAGCCCGTCAGCAAGCTGACCAAAGCTCAGTTGAACCTCGTGCTTTATGGCACCAAAGGCAAAGAGATCCCCGTGGAATATACGCGGCATAACGGCCACGAGTCAGTCTTCTACACGCCCTTCGAAGGGGTAATCAACAACCTGCAGCGCCGCTACCGCGAGACCCACTCCGAATACATCCGCATGCGCATCGCCGAGTTTATGGGCGAAAAGCCCTGCCCAGAGTGCGGCGGTAAGCGCCTGCGTAAGGAAGCTTTAGCCGTCACCGTGGATGGCTTCAATATCATCGACGTGACCGAGTGGCCAGTCAATAAGACCCTCGCTTGGATCGACCATTTAGCCTCTCCCACCGATTCGCCGCTCACCACGCGCGAGAAAGCCATCGCCGAGCGCATCTTCAAGGAGATTTCCTCACGCTTAGGCTTCTTGGTGGACGTGGGGCTAGATTATCTCACTTTGCAGCGCTCCGCCAGCACGCTTTCCGGCGGCGAGGCGCAGCGCATCCGCTTAGCCACGCAAGTCGGCTCGCGCCTGATGGGCGTGCTCTACGTGTTGGATGAGCCTTCCATCGGCTTGCACCCGCGCGATACCCGCCGCCTGCTCAATACGCTGGAGGGCTTGCGCGACCTGGGCAACACCGTCCTCGTCGTGGAACATGATGACGAAACTATCCGCAGCGCTGACTGGGTGGTAGACCTGGGCCCAGGCGCCGGCGAGCACGGCGGCCAGGTGATTGCCCAGGGCACACCCGAGCAAATCCAGCATGTGCCCGAGAGCCTGACCGGTGCATACCTCTCCGGGCGGCTCGTCGTCCCCGTCCCCGAGCAGCGCCGCCTGGGTAACGGCAAATACCTGCGCATCATCGGCGCGGCTGCCAACAACCTCAAGAAGCTCACGGTAGATATCCCCTTGGGCAAGTTTGTGTGCATCACAGGCGTCTCCGGCTCCGGCAAGTCCACCTTGCTCGTGGACGTGCTTTATAAGGCACTCGCCCGCCAGCTGATGGGCGCGCATACCCAAGCCGGTCCTTACCAGCGCATCGAGGGCACCGAAAACTTGGATAAGATCATCAACATCGATCAATCCCCGATCGGGCGCACCCCGCGCTCGAACCCCGCCACCTACACGGGCGCCTTCGATGACATCCGCGACCTGTTTGCCAGCATGCCAGAAGCCAAAATGCGCGGTTACACCAAAGGGCGCTTTTCCTTCAATGTGAAGGGCGGGCGCTGCGAAGCTTGCGCCGGCCAGGGCGAGCTGCGCATCGAGATGCAGTTCCTGCCGGATGTCTACGTCCCCTGCGAGGTGTGCCACGGCAAGCGCTACAACCACGAGACCCTGCAAGTGCGCTTCAAAGACCTCAGCATTGCGGACGTGCTCGACCTGACGGTGGACCAAGCCCTGGAGCTTTTCTCCGCCTTCCCGCGCATTACCCGCCGGCTGGAGACGCTTCAAGCGGTGGGCTTGGGCTATATCCGCTTAGGTCAATCGGCGCCCACGCTCTCCGGCGGCGAAGCCCAGCGCGTCAAGCTCGCCAAGGAGCTCTCGCGGCGCGCCACGGGCAGCACACTGTATGTGTTGGACGAGCCTTCCGTGGGCTTGCATGCCGCCGATGTGCACCGCCTGATCGAGGTGCTGCAGTCGCTGGTGGACGCCGGTAACACGGTGGTGGTCATCGAGCACAACCTGGATATCATCAAGGTGGCGGATTGGATTATCGACCTGGGCCCTGAGGGGGGCGAGCGCGGCGGCGAACTAGTGGCGGAGGGCACCCCCGAGCAGCTATGCGGCAGCCCGGCTTCATATACGGGTCAATACCTGCAGAAGTACGTCCGCCAGGTGCACCAACGCGAGTGCGTGTAAGAGGACAATAGAAGCCCGGGGTTTGGTTTCCGGGCTTTCTGTTTATAAAGTAAAATAAACTGTAACACGCTTGGGAGGAGCTTTTTATGACCGTCAAGGATTACCACGAGCAGCAATTTTTCGACGCTCTCAATGAAATATTGTTTTGATTAATAGAAAGGAGTAAATGATGTCCAACGAATTAATACACGATGCAAACGATGAACGATTAGAGGATGTCCTTTTTTCTAATAATAGAAAATATAGGGTACCAAGATATCAAAGGGAATATACGTGGAAACTGGAAGATGCTAGTGAATTTTGGGATGATCTAGTTTCAAGTGATGGCCCTTATTTTTTGGGATCGTTTATCTTTAATGTTGAAGAAGAAGCCACATCTGGATACCGTGACATTATAGATGGGCAGCAACGGCTTATTACTATAACCATTTTGTGCGCAGTTTTAAGAGATCACGCTAAAGCATTAAGCGACACCGATAAAGCTAAATTAATTCAGAGGCATGACATAGCTATAGAAGATAAAAATGGCAAGCAAGATTATAGAATCATCCCATCAGACTCTTTATTGGATTATTTTAAAAAGAATATTCAGTCCGAACAAGGTGATATTTTATCTTCAGTCCCTAAGAAAACGGAGGAAAGAAGAATTTATGATGTTTATAAATTTTTCTATGAAAGAGTAAATGATCTTCTTTTGGATTGCCTTTCTATAGATTCTAAAATTAATAAATTAATAGAAATTCGTAATAAGCTATATGATTTAATGATAATAAATATTGAAATTTCACATGAAGAAGCAGCTTATGAAATTTTTGAAACTACAAATGCTACAGGTGTTGATCTTTCTGTTGGAGATCTGCTTAAAAATTTAATTTTTAAGAATATTCCAGAGAAGGATAATAAAGATATTGCTAAGGAAATTTGGGAACAAATAACCTCTAATATAGAGAGCACTGGATCTGTATTAAAACAATTTATTCGATATTTTTGGATATCAAGATATAAATTTGTTACAGATAAAAAAGTATATAAAGAGATTAAGAAAAATATTACAGATTGGCAAGGTTTATTACATGATCTTTGGTCTGATTCAATTCTGTACAATAAGATGATAGTGGGTGAATTGAATGACTTTACCGAATATAAACGCTCAGATAGAATATATGATTCCCTATTTGCATTCAGAATAATGGGGGTTTCTCAAATTTATATTCTTTTATTATCAATTTTCAGAAATTATAAGAAATTAAAAACTGACCCAACCAATCTAATTGAATTTCTTGAAAATTTTACTTTTCAATATTCTGTCGTTTGTAAACAACCAGCTAATTATCTTGAAAAAAAATACGCTAATTATGCATTAGAAATTGAAAAGGCAGTAACAAAATTCTCAGAAAAAGAAATCTCTGCAGAGATTCAAAGATTATTTTCAAACTTAAAGAAAGATTTATTGTCTCATTTACCTAATTATGTGTTTTTTGAGGATAGGTTCATGGAAATTTCCTATAGGAATTCCGAGCCCATGAGGATGTTGATCAAATATATATTCAGTAAGTTTGAGAAATTTTATGCTGGACCAGATAGAGAGTTAAGGATAGATTATCCAAGCATAAATATTGAACATCTTTTACCTCAACATCCTTCATCAGAATGGGGACTAGATGAAAACGAAATAAAAGAATATGTTAACCTTTTAGGCAATCTCATAATTATTTCTAAACATATAAATGGACGGGTACAAAATAAATTAATTAATGAAAAATTATCTGAATATAGAAAATCTCAGTTAGAAATTACAAAACAACTCGTTAAAAAATTTGAAGAAGAAGGAACTGAATGGAACAAAGAGAAAATATTGCAAAGACAAAAAAAATTAGCTGAAATAGCGTATAAAAGTATTTGGAAATGTCAAATTTAAGAAGATCAACTATAACCTCTCTCTGCTCTTGCATGGTCTCCTGACCATGCAAGGCCTTTGACCTTCAGGTCTCAAAATGTTTGAAATGCGGAGACCTACGGTCAAAACCACTCGCTCGGTCGGAGACCGGCGAGAACAAGGAGTAACTTATTTTGAGCTACGCAGAGAGCTTATCTTTTCTAATTTGCCTGTTTCGGGGTCCAGATAATGCCAAAATTCCCAGCCATTCACGGATTTCCAAGCTGTCGTAATGGTCTTAGCAGCTTCTGAAGGAGTTTTGTATATTTTTCCGTTTAACTCGATGGAGCCTACAAGCGATAATAGCCTTGCATGATAGTTAGTGCCCCTATACTTTGCTTGAATATATAATGGAAACTTAATCCCGTCTTTAACTACAGTTATTTGGGGTTGCTTAATGCTTTGGTCCTTTGATGTATCCTGTTCAAGAACATTGATATTTAAGACCTCTTTCCAATAATCTGCATCTATAACAGGAATTGTGTATTCTTCATCCTTTACGCCTACGTGATATTGAATCAATAAATCTACAAGTTGTTCTCCATTAATCAATTGAATAGGGGTTTTTCCAGGTGCATTCGCTTCATCTCTTGCAGTAGGCGTAAAGTCACTCGGAGTGATAATAATTCCCTGCTCCGCATCACCAATCAATAAAGAGCCTCGTAAGTTTCTTACAATCCCAGAACCTACGTTGTTTTTCCATCGTTTTGCTTGTACAGCTACCTTCACAACACTGAGTGGGTTAGACCGTAAAATACCTCGGACATCGACTCCTTTATCATTGGTTAAGCTCGTTTGCTCAGTTTCTTCAAAACCCATAGCCTCTAATAACCGTAATATCAGTTCCTCAAATTTTTGTGCACTCAATTTAAGTAATAAGATTTTTAAGTCTTTGCGAAAAGTTGCATTGATTTTTTCTATCTGCTGTTGGATACCAGGGGCAGACGTTGATTTAAGCGCAAAGGTGCCTGGCTTTGTGCCCCTTATAAAACGCGAGTCTGGTTTTATTGTGTCTGTATAAAGCAGTGCCCCCATTGTAGCTTCAGGAGTTCGGCCAGCGGTTTCTAATAGATTTTTTCGCAACGCCCTAGAAGCGATTTCTTTATAGTGCAAAGGTTCACTCGATTCCTTCAAAATGACATAAGCAGCTTCTTTAAATTGCATGGCTTTTACCTCTCCTGAAAGCTAGACATCTGCAATGTAGAGTCTCACATTAGACTCGCTTCGTTGCCAGTGCATGCACTGAAGACTAAACAATAATTTAATTAATTGTAACATTATGTTACACAAAAAAACTTTACTTCTAAATCAATTTTGATCGCTACAGAATATTCGCTGATGATGTTTGTAATTTTCTTGTCTTTTTTCTGTAATGGTATACTTGACACAACTCGAAATTAGTCCCTAAGGGCATTGCAAATATCCCTTACGCGCTTAGGTCGAAAGGATATTATTATGGCTAAGAAAAAATCACAGAGCCCGCTTTCCTCTTACCGTAAGAAGAGAAAACGCGGGAATACCTTCATCAGTGTGCTGGCTGGCTTGCTCATCGTAGCGGGGCTGGTGCTTGTGGTCATGTGGGCTACCGGCAACTTGGCAGGCTCTCCTGGCTGGTTTGCGACTAAAACCCCCACCCCCACTTCCACCGCCACCCCAACTCCCGTCACCCCTACCAACACGCCTACCAATACCCCCACCATCACAGAGACGCCAACCATCACACCTACCTTCACTCCCTCTGCGCCGTTTGAATACGTGGTGCAAGAAGACGATAACTGCCAGACGATTGCCGAGAAGTTTGACGCCGATATTGAGGTTCTGCTCTACCTAAACAACCTGGACAGCCGCTGCATCATCTTCGTCGGGGATACGATCCTCGTCCCTGCCCCCGGGCAGGAGATGCCCACCGCTACGCCGCTGCCCACCGATATCCGCCCCGGCACGATAATCGATTACATTGTGCGCTCCGGCGACACCTTAGAAGCCTTGGCAATCCGCTTCAACTCCACCGTCGAAAAGATTCTCTACGAGACCAACCGCTATCGCCGCACCCAAAACTTAGATATCATCGAGGATAATACTGACCTGTACATCGGCGACCTGCTCAAGATACCGGTGAACTTAGTGACGCCGCAGCCCACTGCTACCGCGACGCGCACGCGTACACCTACACCCAAGCCCTAAGCGGAATTAACCTTAAAGTAAAAGGACACGTATGTACGTGTCCTTTTTTGATTCCCTCATTATGTGGCTCTATTTCTGCTCTTTGTCTAAATGCTCCAGCTCGGGGAGATCTTCTTTCTCGCAAATGGTTTCGATTTCGAAGTCAAGAAAGAAGTTCAAGAGCACGCGCAGCAGCACAATCGCGAGCAGAATAATGATCTCAGAGAAACTGGGCGAGCGCGCAATCCGGAGGATATCAGATGCCATCGCGAATTCCAAGCTCAGGCTGAGTTGTGGACCCAAACCAATGCGCAGCGCATCCGACCGGCGCATTTGCCGCACTATAGAGCCATCCAGGCTGTGTTGGATATAGCGGATTATAGTTTTGAGCGTGCCCATGAAGATCACAAAAACTGCTGCAAGTTCACAGAATAGGGCTGCATAGTCCACGATGTACCCAAAAATCTCATCGAGCTTAGTATCACTCGGTGTCCCGCTTACATTATTCTCGACGCCAATGGAAATAATAAACACCAGGGCAATTAAGATAATTGTGGGAAGATAAAGATGCCCAACGAGTTTTCCAAAACTATTATTTGTGTGTTTTGGTTTTATTGGTTCCTCACTCACGCGTTCCTCCATCAGACTGATTTGTTGCTATCAAGCTGATTATATTACCACCACTTGCTGCTGATTGGAAGAGCGCATCCATAACCACCAAGTTATTGACTGCATCTGAGAGCGGGAAGCGTGGGGCTTCTTTGCTGGCGACCACATTGTAAAAGTGCTCGACCATCTTTTGGTAAGCATCTTCGCGTTTGAACTTAAATCGCTTGGTTTCACTGCCCTTATGCAGATAGGCTTCTGAAGCCTCATTACCAGGGTTGAAAGATTTTTCGAAGCTCAAAACGCCCTCTGTGCCAATGATGCGCGTATACTGTTGCGGAGCTGCGTTGAACGCCACATCGAAATGGGTGAAAACCTGCTCCCCAAAATCCAGCGTGCCGGACATCTGCAAGTCCACGTTGGTGCTGCCCATATAGCTCAGCGCTTGTACCCGGCGGGGTTCCCGTCCGACCAGCAGCCGTTGGAAGTTGACGCAGTAACAGCCCAGGTCATAAAGTGCGCCGCCGCCCAAGGGAGCCGAAAGACGGTAGTCATTGGGGTTGGTGAGCTGGAAGCTAAATGTGGACTGAATAAAGCGAAGCTGACCCAAGCTGCCACCCTGCACAATGTCCATAACTTCCTCAAAGCGCGAATGGTAGCGGTACATAAAAGCTTCCATGAGCAGCACAGAATGCTCCAGCGAAGTAGCGACCATCAGCTGGGCAGCGTCAGCGTTGAGTGCGAAGGGCTTTTCCACCAGTACGTGCTTGCCGGCTTCCATAGCTTTGATTGCCCAGGGCGCGTGCTCGCTATTGGGCAGCGGAATGTACACCGCGTCGATCTCAGGGTCGCGGATCAGCTCCTCATAGCTGCCGTAAGCCTTCTGGATGCCATTAGTCTGGGCGAATTGCTGCGCACGCGTTAGGTCGCGGCTGGCAATGGCAGTCACCACATTGCGGCGGCTGGCTTTCAGCGCTGGAATAACGGCTTTAGCGGCAATGCGCGCGGTGCCGAGTACGCCCCAGTTCAAATTATCCTTATTAAATGGAATTGTTTTAGATTCACTGATAGATGATAGAATAGTCATGCCACCTCTTTTCTTTTAGTAAAGGAACATTAAAAGCTAATTTGATTATAACCTTTATTAGAGCAAAAATATAAACTTACTTTCGAAGGATTGGGATGAATACGCAAGAAAAGGCTACACAAGTTCACCAATTTATCGAGTTTCACCGCGAAGAGATTATTAATTTTATGCGGGAAATTTGTGCAATCCCTAGTATGGATTCTCAGATTGAAGCTGTAGGCAAGCGCATCGGTGCAGAAATGCAAAAATTAGGGTTTGCGGAGGTGCGCTTCGATAAGATGGGTAACATTCTTGGGCGGATTGGCAATGGACCTAAGGTATTAGTCTACGATTCTCATATCGATACTGTCGGCATTGGGGATCCACAGCAATGGCAATGGGATCCGTTTGAGGGGAAAGTGGAGAATGGCTGCCTCTTTGCGCGCGGGGCATGTGATGAGAAGGGTTCCACTCCAGGGATGATTTATGGTTTGGCAGCTGCCCATAATTTTGGCCTTTTGGAGGGTTGGACTGCTTGGTATTTTGGCAATATAGAAGAATGGTGTGATGGTATTGCCCCCAATACTTTTGTCGAAGTTGATCCTAGGGTTCGACCAGATTTTGTCGTTATCGGAGAGCCAACACGCATGCAGGTGTACCGCGGGCATAAAGGCAGGGTGGAGCTTCAGGTGATAGCAAAGGGGAAATCTGCTCATGCTGCTTCCAACGAATTAGGCATCAATGCAATTTACTTACTTCTTCCCGTGATATCTGGCGTGAAAGACCTCGAACCACAGCTCGGCGACGACCTGTTTTTAGGTCATGGCAAGATCACAGCCACAGACATGCACGTCAAAACGCCGAGTATTAACGCTGTTCCTGATGAGGCTACGCTCTTTATCGACCGCCGCATGACCTTTGGGGAGACGAAGGAAGCTGCGCTTGCGCAAGTAGCCAACCTCATCCCAACTGAATTGCGAGAGAGGATTAGGGTTGAAATCCTGATGTATGCCGAGCCTTCCTATACGGGTTTTGTTTTCCCAGTGGAGAAGTATTTTCCTGCGTGGGCTCTGGATGAAAGCCACCCTCTAATCAGAGCAGGGCAGCAGGTCCGCCAGCTGATTGGATTGGAAGCAGCTCCTGCTGGTAAGTGGAATTTTTCCACGAATGGCATCTATTGGGTTGGCAAAGCAGGAATCCCCTCAATTGGATTTGGACCTGGCGATGAAGTTTTTGCTCACTCGGTCAATGAACATGTACCCCTTGAGGAAGTGGTAAAAGCAGGAGAGTTTTATGCGCTGCTACCCGGAGAAATTCTTTCAACTTGAGAGCAGCGGGATACCAATTTCGACCCCAACATTGTAGTAACTTTAGGGAGTTGGAAATGCTTTTGATTTTTGGGCAAGTTCCAGGTAAAAACTTATCACAGGTTGTGAATAAGAAAATGAGGCTAATATAGGAGAGAATAAATGCAAACGAATTTACGCGGCCGGGATCTGATCGGCGATCTGGATTTCAGCAAGGAAGAGGTCGAAACCGTTTTGGATGTGGCTTGGAGCCTCAAGCGCAAGCGCGCCCTCAACGAACCGCACGCTTACCTGCGTGATAAGACCCTCGCTATGTTGTTTTTCTTTAGCAGCACGCGCACCCGCGGTTCCTTCGAAGCCGGCATGGCACAGTTAGGTGGGCACGCCGCTTTCATCGAGAGTGAAACTACCCAAATCAAGCATGGCGACACGCCTAAAGAGATTGGCGAGATTTTTGGGCGCTACTTCGATGGCATTGCCATCCGCCATTGCGACTGGGCGGTGGGCAATGCTTATATCAACGAGGTAGCCAGGTACTCCCGCGCACCTGTTTTCAACATGCAGTGCGAGATTTATCATCCTTTCCAGTGCTTGGCGGACTTGATGACCATCATGGAGAAGAAGGGGCGCGACCTGCGCAAAAAGCGCATTGTGGTCTCTTGGGCGTATGCTTCGTCCTACCTCAAGCCAATTTCCGTACCGCAGTCGCTCATCTTGCAGATGCCGCGCTTTGGCATGGACGTGGTGCTCGCTTACCCCGAGGAATTCCGGCTGATGCCTGAGATTGAGCAGCAAGCCCGCGACGAAGCCAAGAAAGCTGGCACCTCCTTCGAGATCGTGCATGACATGGACGATGGCATCACGGGTGCAGATATCGTCTATGCCAAGTCTTGGGGTCCACTGCTGACCACGTCTGACCCGGCTGAGGGCAAGCGCATCCAGGATTCCTACAAAAGTTGGATTATGGACGAGCGCCGCATGCAGCTAGCTAAGGAGGATGCCATCTATATGCACCCCCTGCCCGCCGACCGCAATGTCGAGATTACTGATGAGGTTATCGACGGCCCACATTCGGTCGTTTATGATGAAGCTGAGAACCGCCTGCACGCCCAAAAAGCTGTCCTGGCGCTCAGCATGGCATAATAGCCTTTACTACAAAGATCAAAACAGGCTGAATTTAAACTTCAGCCTGTTTTTTTATTGGTACTATCAATCAATCTTTAATCAACTTCACCCCGCCCCCCGGCTTCGCTTTGAGCACCTCCAGCACCCCCGGCAACGCGCGCAGCTGCGTCTCTGCCCAGGCTGCCTCCTCTGCTAGTGCAATCACATGCACGTTAGGTCCCGCATCGACCGTAGCGCAAACCGCATGCCCCTGTGCCCGCCAGGCGCGCACATGCCAGATAACAACTTCTGTAGCGGGTGTCCAATAGTAAAGCGGCGGGCTGCTCGTGCGCATCACGGCGTGCATCCACTCCGAATCCAGCTCGACCACCTGCGCCAATCGCTCAAAATCCCGCGTCAGGATGGCTGTGCTGCATTGTTCTAATCGCTCAGGCGCGCCGGCGATGCGCAGCGTTTGCAGCGGTGATGTACTGGCAAGCTTGTGCCCTGCGCTCGAACCGATGGCTTTCTCGCTGCGGTCCACCACTACAATCAAGTCCACCAGGTCCCAGTGCTCGGGCGGCGCAATCTGAATGGCGTAGGAATCCGCATCGCCGCTGCCCGGCAGCCACTCGGCAAACCCGCCTGGCACCGAGCGGCAGGCTGAACCCGAGCCGAGCCGAGCCAGGCGCGAAAGCTCGGACTCACTGAGCTCCAAGCCCGCTGCCTTGGTCGCAGCTAACGCTAAGGCAGCAAACGCCGCTGCTGAAGAAGCAATCCCTGTGCTCGAGGGGTAATTATTGCCGCTTTCCACCTGCGCAAAGAGGTTGATGCCCGCCAACTGCCGCACATGTTCCAAAAAATGTGCCACGCGTTCCAGGGCCGCTCCAGTCTGTTCTACCCCGTTCAAGATGAAGCGGTCAGCCGTCAGGCCAGGATTGAAGCTGACCTGCGTGACCGTGTCCAGCCCATTCAGCGCCATGGAGAGCGAGCCGGTCAGCGGCAGGCGCAGCTGTTCATCGCGGTTGCCCCAGTATTTGATGAAGGCAATATTGGGGTGTGCCAGTGCGGTTGCTTGGAAAGGGGAGCCGTTCATTTGTCTTTTTTCCTTGTATCGCTGTAGTTTCCCATCTTATAAAAGGTAACCGTATTTCTTTTTCACTTCATTTGCCTTGCTGTCTTAGAGACAAGACTATTTTAAAGATAATACTTAACGTACTCTCCAAAGTTTTCCTTGAAGCTCTCTAACCAAGCTTCAATGAAAGCGCGTTGTTCAAATAAGGGCAGTAAATCTCCAGCTAAATCCTCTTTTTTCAACTTAGAAATTTTTTCACTGAGAATTTGCATCGCAGACTGAACCGTATAAGGCTGTTTTCCATCTTTTGCCAGTTTTTCTTCTAAAGGTTGAATTCGCTGCTGCATAAACCACAGGAGATCATAGAAATCCCGGCCTTTAATACTGCTCACTTTACCAGTTTGAAAATTGCGATCTAAGCAAGCCAACATTTTACCCGCCATCATCGTTTCTAAGGAAAAATGGGCAGCGACAAAACTTCTGCCATACAACAAGACGGGGGTTCGGCGTATGATAGAAATTTGCTTATGCTGGCTGACTTCAACTTTCAGGTACAGCGATTCGTTAGGGTATCTCGTCAGACCCAGTGAATAAAGCACGGGAAACTTCAAAGTTGTTCTTCGGATTCCCCCTTCTCCAATTTGAGTCTTAGCCACGACTTCTCCATATCCAATAGTAGAACGGAAGTAAATCAACAAATCGTTTTCGAGGTTACTCAAGTCGATCTCGTTACTGTTATCAAGATCGAGATCTTCAGACATACGATTGAGATTGTAAATCACATGTAAACAAGTGCCGCCATAAAAATTTAACCTTCGATAGGCAGGGTGATTATAGAGAAAATCCAGCGTATATCCTTGTAGAAATTCTTTGAGAATTACACGTTTGGTGTCATTAGGTAACAAGGGATCCTTCTGAGCGAGAAAGTTTTGCATAAGTTGGATCAAGGTCGCCATACTGTTTTCCTTAGGTTATTCAACACCCTCTCCATTTTAGTGCTCTTACTCATCTCAACAAAGCCAGCGAATTCCTCTTTGTCTTTGTCGGTGAATTCGTCCAAATTAAGCCGTAAATCCTCTGCTAAGAAATAATTCCTGGTCAGATTGATGAGGAGGTTGGGGCGGAAGTAAAGGAAATCAAAAAGCGCCTTGGCAACCGAGGCCATAGCAATCGGTATGCCGACATATTCAGAGAAGGTAAAGCCCTGATAAAGCTCCTCTTTAATGTGACGGTAAGTATATATTCCCAGAGAATTTTCAAAAACCCGAGGCTGTTTGAGAGTGATCGCAGTGATGGGATATGTGACCTCTGTCAGGATCCCCTTCCGCTGTAAGATGTACTCCAAAGAAACATAAGATTGCGGGATTAAAATTGCGCTAACCATGGGGGCAAAATCGGGATCAGCGCGGTGTAATTCATAAAACCGACGCGTCATGTAGATGCCACGCTTTAAAGGGATGACTTGCCCTGCTTTCATCCAACGGTAGATCAGCGTGTTGATATTGCTTTTGGATACGCTCTCTTCTTCCAGCAGCTGGCGGACAGACTCAAGCGTAAAGTAAGGCAATGTATCGAGTGAGGAAAGAATCGTCGTTTTCATATAGGATAATAGACATCTTTTGTCTATTATCCTATATAAACGACAATCATGCAAGCCTTTTCGTCAGAGGTTGTTGAAAAACATTGGTTAATCGATTACATCCAAATTTTTCAAAGTTAAGAATTTCAATCTGCCCTCACCCTGCCCTCTCCCAGCTCCGAGTCACGCCAGTTTTGGCATCAATCTGCTGGGAGAGAGTGGTTCTTTTGCAGGTCCCCTCACCAGCGTCGGGCAGGCAGGCTAAATCTGAAACCAGCCGCTGGGGAGGGGGATCAAAGGGGTGGGGATTGCAATGCAGATAGCAACTATGTTTTGGGATCGTTATAAACTAACCGATTTAAAGACTGATAATCAGGGCATT
>DMCS01000004.1 GCA_003445715.1 Candidatus Mesolinea sp.
CTCTGGGTTATCGAAAAAGTCACTATGTCTCTAGCAAATAGCGGCATCTTTTCTTATTCAGCATCGTCAGCAATTACTTTAATCTGGTCAACAGACCTCACTTTCCATCAGAAGCTTATGTGCTTTTCTCTCTTAACCGTCAGCCAGAGTAAAATAACTGCAATCTACATTGAGCCTCTGGTGAGGAGCAATGGGATGAGGGTTGTGATGAAGGACTTGCTAATGAGAAAGACGAAGAGAACTGTACTAATGCTTTTGCTTGTTAGTGTGATGCTCTCTGCCTGCAGTACCGCTACCCCTAACCCAACAAGCACACCTACGCTCGCACCCAGCCCAACCTTCACCCCGCTACCCAGCCAAACGCCTCTCCCAACAGCAACCCCCACTCCTACCGAAGCGCCTACCTCAACGACCACCCCTACACAAACGGACGTGCCTTTCGCCGGCTTTTCCAAGGATTTCCGCCTTTACCGCGCCTGGAATAATGGAGACGAGACTTACTTTTACTTCTTCCAGGCTAATATCATCGATACGCTATATGCGGAGGCTGATGATTACGACCTCGTATGCAGCCCCGATCCGCTCTACCCGCATCACATGCAATGTGTTGCCGAAACTAAAATTTTTGGGGAAGACGCGATGACTTTTACTTTTTACTCCGATGAAGCTCGGTTGCGCCCCGTTTTTTCGCAGGTTTTTTATACAGGCCTGGTCAACGATATCGTCTATCATCACGCCAATGATTGCCCGGACAGAGGCAAGGACGTATATTGCGAATCCGAGTACCGCCTCTACGATGGACGTTGTTATTACGCTCACACTTGTTATGACGCCTGTGGGCTTTATTATTCTCGTGATAACCTCCCTGAAGTTTGGAACGAATTTCAGGGTTACACCGTTCCTTGCAATTAAGAGGAGAGATTTAATCAAATATTTATAATTTTTCTAATACCAAAATATATTATGAGATTACACCACCTGATGCCATTTGTTTTTGCAAGCGCTTTGCTAACAGCTTGTGCTGTGCCGCCAACTGCACTCCCCACCACGACATCCACATTGCCCCCCACTGCCACTGCCACCGCCACGCCTGAGCCAAGCCCAACGCCGACCAGCACTAGCACGAGTACTCCCACCTTAGCCCCAACCAATACGCCCCCACCAACCCCGACGTACACCTTGGTTCCCTTCCCGGGCTTTTCAGTAATGTTTGATTACTATAAAGGTTGGATCGACGGTGATCAGACGCACTTTTATTTCCTGAATTCCCGCATTCCAGATAGAGTGTACGGCTTAGTAGAAGGCACACACGAAATTGTCTGCGACCCTGATCCCACTTATCCCTATCACATGGAATGCCTGAGTGATTTCACGGAATGGGACCAATCTTATCTGGATTTTACCTTCTATGCGGATGAAGCCCACACGCAAGAAGTTTATAAGCAAGTCTATTACACTGAGTTTGGCACTGATCAACGGTATATTCCCGTCGATTGCGAAGCGGAATACCGTATTTATGACGGTAAATGTTATTATGCAATTACCTGTTATGATCAATATGGCAATTACCTGTACTCGATGGATAACATCCCTTACGGCGGTCACTTTGAGGGTTACTCGGCGCCTTGCCCACCGTAGCATACAATCATCGAAGCAAAAGCTTAGCCTTGCTCCCGTAACTTCTGACCGATAAATAAGAGGCTAGTACCTATAGATCCCCCCACCGATAAATTCACGGATTACGGAGTTTTCCGGCACGATGCTGTCATCCTCGACAGCGTCGATCTCCTCGAAAAGCTGATGCACGCGTTCCGCGCGCTCGTAGGCATCTTGATGGAGCGGGTCATCTTTGTATTGTTCAGCCCAGCGGGCAAAATCACCCCCCAACTTAGCCTTGTAAAGCGGCAGCTCGTAAGGCATGGCGCTATTGATAATGGTATCCACGCTGTTCACATAGGGGATGATGTTGCGCAGCTCGCTGGTGCGCACATAATGCCAATGCAGCAAGGTCTGGGTAGGGTCATAAGCGCGATGTACTGCGTCCCGCAGCATACGCCGCATCAGGCGGATGTCGGTCCAGCGCACATAACGTCCTTCATTATCCTTGAGCTGCAGCAATGGTTCGATGTAGAGCTTAAACTTCATCTCTTCAGGCACAGAACTGGTCATCTCAGGGTATAGCCCGTGCAGGCTGTCAATCAAAATAATTTCGTTGCTCTCTAACTTCAGCGGAGTGGTTTTATCGCTGCGCTTGCCGGTCTTAAAGTCGTAGTATGGCAGCTGCACTTCCTGTCCATTTAGCAACGCGGTTAAGTGCTGATTAATCAGGGGCAAATCGAGCGCTTGCGGGGTTTCAAAGTCATAATCCCCAAATTCGTCCTTGGGGTGCATCTCCAAATCATGGAAGTAATTATCCACATTCAAGGTCACCAGGCGTAAGCCGGCTTTGGCTAAGTGTTCGCCGAGCTTAATCGTCGTTGTCGTCTTACCGCTGGAGGAAGGTCCCGCAATAAACACCAAACGCACTTCGCCATGCCGCCCAAGGATCAAATTAGCAGCATTCTCAACGTCTTCATGGTAGGCTGCCTCCGCTGCCGTGACGATTTCGTTCAGTCTGCCCTGACGGATGTGCTCATTGAGCAATTTGACCGTGTGCACTTCATGGCTGCAAGCCCAATCCAAAACGCTCCACATCTTTGCCCAGGGAATATTGGCAGAAGGTCCCTGACCAGGCTCGTTGCGTTTTTCGCGCTGGCGAGCACGTTCATCGCGGTAGAGAATATAAGCCTTTGCGACTTTGGCATGCCCATTTTCGATGAGTACTTTCTCGACCAAATCTTGAATCTGCTCGATGTTGGGGTACACGCCTGCTGGTGTCGTTTCTTCAAGCAGCGCCACCACTTGGCGCGAAAGCTCTTCGGCAGTCTTTCGGTCGCGCCCGCCCACAGCCACAGCCGCACGGTAAATGGCGTTGGTGATGCGCTCCGGGGTGAAAGGCACAACCGCACCATTGCGCTTAATCACATGCGTAATCTTAGCCAAAGTAACCTCCTACTCCATGTGTCTAAGGTGAGATTAGTTCATGGGATATTTTATCATGAGGGGCAGATACTATGCGCAAAGGCAGCTTTTCAAGAGGCTTAAGTTGCTTCTCCCTCACGCTCGGCTGCCTTGAACCTAAGCATAACTGTGCTGCCCACTCCTACAATGCTCGCCATACTAATTCGCCCATTCATGTTTTCCACCAAGCCTTTAGCGATAGAAAGCCCCAAACCAAAACCGTTGCCGCTGAGGCGATCGGCACGGTAAAAGCGCTCGAAGACGTGGGTTAATTCTTCAGGTGATAAACCTTTACCATGATCCATGACCCGAATTTCCACTTCATTCTCTACCCGCTGCGCTCCAAGCATAATATCACGCTGGGAATGCTTGATAGCGTTATCAACCAAGATAAGCATTACTTGCTTTAAAGCATCTTTGGTTGCCATCACGTTCAGGTCATCGGGAACGTCAAGGCTAATTTGTCGGTCTTCGCTCAGCAGCTTTGCTTGCCGCACGACGTCTTGGAGCAGTATTTTGAGGTTTACCGGTTCCAAGAGCATGTTTTTTGTCGAATCCGCCCGAGCCTGGTCTAATAGCTCGTTGACTAAACGGATCATGCGGTCAGTTTCATCAACCAAATCGTTGAGGATATCTGCAGCTTCATCTTCCGGAATTGGCGGTTCATGCCGTAACAAACCCAGGTTACCCCGCAAGGTAGTGAGAGGAGTGCGTAGTTCGTGCGAAACATCCGCGAGAAAATCGCGCTGCATTTCCAATGCGCCGGAGACCTTTTGATAGGCTTCTTCTAATTGCTCCAACATGGTATTGAAAGTCTTCGCCAACTGCCCCACTTCGTCATTAGGCCCGTTATAGTCCACCCGTCGGGAAAAATCTTGTTCGTTACCGATTTGCTGGGCTGTTTGGGTAATGCGTTTGATTGGGCGCAGCAGATAGCCAGAAAGCACCCAGCCGATGATCGAAGCAAGCACTAAAACTACCAAATCCGCCGTGATAAGGGTATTGCGTAAGGCATGTAAGCTTTGTTCACGCTCGGTGAGCGGTCGTGCTACCTGTAAAATCATATAAAGCTGGTTATCCACAATGATAGGTCGGTTGAGCACGAGCAAATTCACACCGCCGTTAACAGTCTCCCACCAGGCATTACCATTCTGCAATTGCTCCATACCCTCTTTGCTGATGGGTAAGCCTTCGTCTGCTAACCCAAAGGGTGCGGCAACCAGATTGCCAGATGCATCGAGCACGCGCACAATCTCCCGCTCTCTCAAACTCTTTATTTCTAAGGCATTGGAGAGATTCTCAAATAAGCGTGGATCGCTTTGTTGCAGATTAGGACCAAGCGAAGGCGGGTAAAGCAGCACGAGCGGAATAAGGTTAATCGCCACCTCATCGCTGCTCTTGGTCAAAGCACTTTTCAGCGTTCGAAGGGTATTAATTGCCTGAATATTATAGAGCGCCACGCTAAAGACGGTGAGCGTTGCCAATAAAATTAGGTTGTAAACCAAAGTAAAGCGAACGCGGATGGACATTATTCCTCGCGCAGCATATAGCCAACCCCTCGCACCGTTTGGATCAGGCGGGGTTCGTTCTCTGCTTCTAACTTTTTACGCAAGTAGCTAATGTAAATCTCCAGGACGTTGCTATCTCCGCCAAAATCATAACCCCACACTTCCAGGAGGATCTGATTACGCTCGAGCACCTGCCGTGGATGGCGTAGAAAGTAATAAAGCAGGTTAAACTCTGTAACAGTCAGCGAAAGCTTACGTTCACCGCGCCAGGCTTCATGCTGCTTCGGATCCAAACGTACATCGCTATATTGCACCTCTTGATCATCAGCTTTAGGTTCCACACGGCGCAGGAGGGCATGAACACGTGCCACCAGTTCCGCCGGCGCAAAGGGCTTGACCAAGTAATCATCAGCACCAGACTCCAGCCCAAACACGCGGTTTTCGACTGCATCCCGTGCAGTGAGCATCAGAATGGGCATGCGGTTATTAGCGTCGCGCAAATGTTGAATAAGCTCCAAGCCGTCCATTTCCGGCATCATCCAATCGACGATGAGCAAATCTGGGGCTTCTAGCTGCACTACCTCGAGGGCTTCACGGCCGTTTGTTGCCGTCAATACATCTAAGTTCTCAAATACCAGTGTGCGCTTAAGCATCTTTAGCAGTTTAATATCGTCATCAACAACCAAGACCTTCGGCATTTTCTTCTTCCTCAATATGACAATCTATTGATGTGAATGTTTATATAACACACTATAACCCTAATCGCTGTGAAAAGCCTGAGAGGAAGCGCTTCACAGGTACTTCTAAGGATTCATTAAGGATTTACACAGCTTTTAGCGCTATACTATGGTCAATCTGCTAGAGGTAAGCTATTGAAACGCAACATAACCCGCTTCAACCCCCACCTGCAGATTGACGATGTGATGCAGAATTGGCAACGTTAGTACACAAATTTTTGTCTTTCTCCTCCACATATAAGCAGCGGCCAGCGACAGACCGCTGCTTATATTTTAACAAAGTTTTTCCAAACATGAGCGAGAGGGTGTTGAAAAACATTGG
>DMCS01000035.1:0-15784 GCA_003445715.1 Candidatus Mesolinea sp.
ATCGATTAACCAATGTTTTTCAAAACCTTCCTTCTTCTAACTTGTGGTATATTCAGAGCCATCTGGAATTTAAAAGATTTAAAATGACCCTGGTAAGACGTAAAACTTATGCTTGGCTGTTGACGGCGCTAACCGTGATGCTTATGGTGAGCGCTTGCAGCAGTCCTCGCCCCACTTATATTATCCCTGAAGCGCAGCAGACGGAAACCGAGGTGCTGCCGACTTCCACACCCTTCCCAACGCGGCCGGCTTATCAACCTGGCACACTGGTAGACTATATTGCCCAAAGCGGCGATACACTGCCGCTACTGGCAGTGCGCTTCAATACCACGGAGGAGCAGATCCGCCAGGCAAATCCGGAGATTCCGGAATCGGCGACGACGATGCCGCCCGGATTCCCCATGAAAATCCCGATTTACGCGCGAGCGCTGTGGGGCACGAGCTATCAGATCATCCCCGATTCCGCCTTTGTCTATGGTCCGGACCTGATAGGCTTTGACTTAAGAACGTTCATAGATTCCACTTCTGGCTGGTTCAAGGATTACCATTACTATGTGCAGAATGCCGACCGGGATGCCGCCGCATTGCTAGAGCTGATTGCGGAGAACTACAGCATCAATCCACGCTTGCTTTTGGCGTTGCTCGAATATCGGGCACAAGCACTCACTAATCCAGAGCGGGACCCAAGCCTTGAGGTAAACATCCTCATGCCGGAGAATACTTATATTGGTGTTTACCGCCAGCTTGCGCATACCGCTGACGTGCTCAACGATGCTTACTATCGCTACCGGCAAGGTGAGATCATTACCATCGAGCACCTGACCGGTGAAATTGAGAATATCGACCCCTGGCAGAACGCTGGAACAGCAGCGCTGCAGATTTACTTTTCCCAGTTTTTAGACGGCGAAGACTATAAGCGAGCTATTGGTCCTGATGGATTGGCGAAAACTTATCAGGAGCTTTTCGGTGATCCTTGGGCTGGCAATACGACGGTTTTGCCCGGCAGCTTAGTTCAACCGGAGTTTATTCTGCCGTTTAAACAGGGGCAAACTTGGTCTTACACCGGTGGACCGCATACGGCCTGGGGGAATCTGCGCCCATGGGCGGCAATAGACTTTGCACCTCCGATGACTACGCAAGGCTGCGTAGAAACAAATGAATTTGCCTTAGCCGTTGCCGACGGCGTGATTGCCCGCGTAGGCGATGGCATTGTGATTCTCGATTTAGACGGTGACGGGGATGAACGCACCGGTTGGGTGGTGTTTTACCTGCATATAGCAGCCAAAGACCGCATCGCGGTCGGTACAGTTGTCCAGCAAGGCGATCCGATTGGGCACCCCAGTTGCGAGGGCGGAACATCCACCGGAACACATGTGCACATTGCACGGAAATATAACGGTGAATGGATCCCAGCGGTTGGGGTGATCCCCTTCAACTTAGAAGGTTGGACGCCGATTGAAGGCAGCACCGCTTATCAAGGCAAGTTAGTACGCGGATCGGAAGAGGTGATTGCCAGCACGCTCTCTGGTTCTACCAGCATGATTACGCGGAAGTAAAAGTAAAAAAGCCGGCGTCTAACTGCCGGCCTTTTTTTGGTTATAGCCCAAAGTCATGCGGGTTGACGGGGGAACCATCGTGGCGGATCTCAAAGTGAAGGTGTGGACCGCTGGAATTGCCCGTAGAGCCCATATATCCAATCAAATCTCCTATATAGACTTTTTGACCACAACTCACTGCTATACCGCCATCCCTAATGTGGGCATAAAGCGATAGGTATCCATTTCCGTGGTCAATGACGATGGTATTGCCATAGCCGCGGTTGGACCAGCCGGCATATATAACCACACCGGCATCTGCGGCATAGATCTCATTGCCTTCGCGGCCGGCGTAATCCACGCCGTTGTGAGTGGGCGGCGTAAAATCATAGCCCGAAAGCCAATGTTCAGTGGTGGGGAACTGCCATGCACCGGTACCATAGGCTGTGGCTGTGCTGTTGCAGGCAAAGCTGCCCAAATAAGACACATTGGGGTGATCACCAACGCCATCTTCGCCGGCGCTCACATAGGTTACCCAGATAGCTGGCGGGCGCGTGCCGCCAGGAATATAGAGCATCGTACCAGGTTTAATATTGGGATGGCTAGGGTCCTCGAACTGGAGAGCATCCAAGTTATTGAGGGGCTCGTTGAGGATGACATCTCGGCTGACCGCGTAGAATTCTGCCACAATGTCCAAATTATCCACGGCGCTCCAGCCGTGTAGAACGCCGTCAGCGGGCAAAATGAACAGCTTTTGCCCAGGATAGATACCATCGGGGGTATCACCAATCAGATAGCGGTTTGCCCATAGGACAGTCTCCGGTTCCAAGCCGAATTTCTCAGCTATAGAAAAAAGGTTTTCTTGTGGCTGAACTTCGTACGCAATAATCTGCTTGCGCGGAGCCGGGAAAGATTCGGGTGTCCCTAAGGGGAGCTCGCGAATCAGTCGGCTGGCGGCATAGGTCAGCACACTATCGGGAGAAAGGGTTTCGGGACGTGTGCCGCCAGGCACAACCAGCCTCGTACCCGGCGCGATATTAGGCGAGCTGAGGTTGCCCAACGTAGCACGATCGAGGTGGTTAGCCGGGAAGTCGATAATGTCATCCGGCGTGACGCCATAAAACTTGGAGACGCCATTCAGCCCATCGTCCTGATGCCAGAGGTGATAAACCCCATCCACTGGCAGGATATAAATTGTGCGACCCGGGTAGTAAAGCGATAAATCGTCGCCTAGTTCGTACCAATTCCCCCAGAGAATGGTATCCGGAGATAAATTGAACTTGGCGGCAATGCTAAAGATGGTATCGCCTTGTTGGATGGTATAGGTAATAACCTCCGTGCGAGGTTCAACGGTTGGGGTCGGGGCAAGCCTTGGTGTAGGCGTCAGATCTTTAGTCTTGAGAAAAATGGCAGGCTTGCCGAGCATGGATGCATCAGTAGTCGATACGGGGTTAGCTTTACCAGTATCCTTGCTGAGCCACAGCGCCAGGAGGATCAACGCAGCGACAATTAGAAACAGCGAAACTAATCCAGCCGGCTGGCTGTACCACGTATTAGTTTGTTCTTGAGAAGTGGGTAATTCTGAGGTGTTTTCTGCGGGATTGTTCTCCAGAAGTTCCTCTGAGTTGTTATTATGAGATTTATTCATAGCTACTCCAAAAACGCATCTTAATCGCCTCTCCAGAATCTGTCAAGCTGACTCGTAAAGCGTTAATGGCGTGATGTTGGCATGGAATGTGTGTCAGTTTCAATATTTAAAGAACCGTTCTCTTCATAATCGCAAAAATTAGCCTAATCGGAAAAATATCTTGCCAAAATCGGGGATAAGTCTACTGCGCTGTATTTCGCTAATGAGTCAAAAAAGTCTTCGGATGTAGCGATTTTATAGGTATTATTGAGGGCGTAATCCTTAAGGGCGGCGAAGAAAGCTTCATCACCCACGGCATCGCGGATTTCCTGCAAGAACATAGCACCACGCAGATATACTGCATTGCGATAAGACTCGTAGCCGCCTGCGATATAGATATCGCTGTTCACATCACCTTGAGGGATATAATGGTTCACACGCACATCCCACCACCACTGAACAAGGTCGGGATGATAGCGTTGATAATAGAGGACTTCGTTATAGGTGGCTAAGGCTTCATCCAACCAAGGCTCCTTGGCTTGGTCGTTGCCTACCAGGCTGTAAAACCATTGATGGGAAACCTCGTGCGCCGTCATGATAGTCAGGTTGTTTTTAGGCGTGCCATTATAGAAATCGAACACCCCATAGCTGATCATCACCATCCCATCCATTTCCATATTGTGCAGGAAATCCGCGGCAACAATGGTCAGCATTTCCCGCGGATAGGGATAGTAAAGCTCCCCAAACAGCTTGAGCGCTTGCGCGGCGATCTCAGTCACAGCCTTGCCGGCATCTTGGGCTTCCATGAAGACGTAAGAGTGAATGCGCACGCCATCTTCCACGATTTCGTGCTCGAAGTAGCTGTCGCTAATCGAGAATGCAAAGCCGCGTGCTAACTCCAAGTGATAGCTGCGTACGCCGTTGGCTTCCACAGCCGGAGCGCTAGCTGCCACCTCAATCAGTTCCTCGCGGTCAGTGAGCTTGAGGGTGACGTCAAAATCAGCCACTTCATTGACCACATATTCTCCCACAACCATGTTATTGACCACTTGTTGCGGGTGTGTGATCCATCCCTCAGTTTCATCGTAGGGCGGAATGTAGGGATACCAATTCACAAGGTTCGTTTGCCTGCCAGAAACGCCAAATGTGCCCTTGACTGTGGGGAAATCCAAGCGGAAATTAAGCCTCAAGCTGGTGGTTTGGTTTGGCTGCAGAGGCTTCGCGAGCGGCACGTGGAGATTGATGCCCTCCTCACGCCAGTTGGTGATGAGGTTGCCAGCTGCATCGCTTAGGCTCCACAGCGTGAAGCTCCCGGGGTAGTTCTTAGGCGGGATGGAAAGTAAGAGCTCCTCAAAAACCTGCGCGCTGCGGTTCGTATAGGTAATAATTTCCTCGACAATACCATATTGCGTATAGTAATTTAGGGTTAGGTTGAGCTCATAATGGGTTCGGTTTTGCGGGATATCAAAGAGAGGAGCCAGCTGTGTTGCTGTAGGCGACGTACTTGGAAAAATCGTGGGGGAATCAGTTAGTTGTACTTGAGGCGCAGGTAGGGTGAAGACCATCGTGCTGGTTTGCCCTCCGGTGCAAGCCCCAACCAACAGAACGAGAGAAAGCGAAAGCAGGACTAATTTGCTAGATTTCAAGCGAACCTCATATGGTTGCTGATTCTACCAGAAAAGAGATCCCGCATCTTTGCGGGATCATCATGATTGTGTGGTAAGCCAAATACTGCTTATGCTTCGGCTTCTTGTATGGTGATAATGTAATCCATCTCCATGACTTGCTTGAACATGGCGATGCCTGGGCAGTATTTTTCCTTTGAGAGCTCGACAGCACGCTCCACATCGTCTCGCTTGATATTGTGCCCGGTGACCACATATTCAATTTGCATCTTTGTGAAGACGTGGGGATAGGTTTCAGCTTGGTCTACATGGACGCGCACTTCAAATCCCTTAACTTCAGCGCGTTTCTTCCTGAGGATAGAAATCACGTCCATACCGGTGCAGCCTGCCGTACCCATGGCTAAGAGTTCCATTGGGCGGAAGCCTGAATTATGCCCGCCAGAGGTTTCACTTGCGTCCATGCGGACCTCAAAACCAGTATCGGCTGTGCCTGTAAACGCCATATCCCCTTGCCATATTGCTTTTGCTTCCATTTTTACTCCTTAATTTCTGACCAACTGGTCAGTGTGTTTGATTTATCAGGTGAAGACACCTGTTTGTACCTTGCCACAATTTTGACAGACAAGATTTAGCTGTCCATCGTACTCTACGGTTCCGACCAAACAATAAGGGCAAGGTTCCCCATAGCGCATTGCTCCAATTTTTTGGGGTTGGCAGCTTGTTCTGGTTTGGCTGCGTTTTGAACCGTTCACTGGTGAGTTGGGTTCTGGTTTAGCCTCCAAGGTGCTCTCCTTTTGCCATGCCTGGCATCAAATCGACCCATACATTTTCTTGCGCTTCCCTAAACCTCCATTGTGGCAACCAATGGCCAGTTGGGCAAAACATCAAAACTCAAATCATCTAGTTGTTTGCGAATGAAATGTTGGTAGCCAGCGGCAGCGATCATGGCAGCATTATCCGTGCACAGGCTGATGTGCGGGATATGTACCTTATAATTTACTTGTGAGCGGAAAGTTTCCCTGAGGGCTTTATTCGCGCTTACTCCTCCCGCCACGATGAGCTCCCGTGCACCAAATTCCTCCGCAGCTTGTATGGTTTTCTCATAAAGAACGGCGACGACCGCTTGTTGGAAGCTGGCAGCCAAATCTGCAACGGGCAAGGCTTTGCCAGAAGCCTTTAGTTCTTCTACGGTGCGCAATACCGCCGTCTTAAGCCCGCTAAAAGAAAAGTTATATGGCTCCGAAAGTTTCGCTTTGGGGAAGTGAAAAGCTTTGGGGTTGCCTTCCTGGGCAGCTTTCTGGATGGAAGGTCCACCAGGGTAACCTAACCCGAGCAGCCGCGCAACTTTATCAAAAGACTCACCGGCGGCGTCATCTACCGTGCTGCCTAAGCGTTCGTATTGCAGGTGATCGCGCATAAGGATCAGTTCAGTATGCCCGCCAGAGACCAGCAAGGCAATGAGAGGGAATTGTGGTTCTGGTCCGGGAACATTACCACTTGCATAAAGCCAAGCGGAATAAATATGACCTTCTAAGTGATTGACGCCAATAATGGGCAGACCACTCCCAAGCGCGATGGCTTTAGCCATATTCGCTCCAACAACCAACGAGCCGGCTAAACCTGGTCCGCGGGTTACGGCAATGGCATCCAGGTCCGCCAGCTCCAGATGGGCTTGCTGAAGTGCTTGGTCGACTGTTGCATACACTGCTTTGATATGCTCGCGGGAGGCGATTTCAGGGTAAACGCCGCCAAACTGGGCGTGTAAGTCTGCTTGGCTGGCGATTACCGAGCTGAGGATCTCTCTACCGCTGCTCACTACGGCTGCTGCCGTCTCATCACAAGAGCTTTCGATGCCTAAAATGCGATATTCCGTCGTTTTCATCTCACTTAGCAGGCATAGGAATTACCAAATCCATCGGGTAATCCACGAACTTGGCAAACTTTCCAGCTTGGCTGACGTAGTAAGTATCCTCCAGGCGGATGCCATATCCTTTCTCCGGATAGTATAACCCGGGCTCGAGTGTAAATACAGAGCCTGGTCTAAGGTTATTGCGGGGGTCATCTGCCTGACCGAACCAAGGCTTTTCGTGAACGTCCAGCCCGACACCATGCCCTAAGCTATGCACATAGCCTTGGGTCACCCGCGGGTTTTTGCGTACGGTCTCGTGTCCTTTGGCTTCAAAAAGCTCACACGTGCGGAGTTGTAACGTATTCGGGTTGATGTCTAAGCTCAGCTCGGCTGCCACAGTGTTGTAAATCTCCAAAACCTGGGCATACATTTGTTGGACTTCGTCAGGTGCGTAACCTAAGCACCAAGTGCGTGTAAAGTCATAAAAATAGCCGCCGCCTTTCTCGCAAGGGAAGATGTCATAGACTATCGTCTGTCCGAGCTTGATAGGGTCCGATGGCGTGCCAGAGCTGTGGGGCACGCCGGCATCTCTGCCAATGGCAAAGATGGTGTCTTCGGGGTTCTCGGCGCCATATTCAGCTAACCAAAGGTTGATGCGTGACTTGACATCGCCAATTGTGAGCGGGGACCCATCGGATTTGATGAGTGTCTCGTTGCGCACGGTATGCCCACTGAGAAAATCTTGGGTATTCGCAACCACACGCGTGGTGAGCCTACCCATTTGGCGGATATGCTCCAGCTCCTCTTCGTCTTTGGTGGCGCGGGCTTCCAGCAGAATGGCATCATTCACGTCGCCATAAAAGTGCAAGTTTGGCAGTAAGCGTTGCAGCTCGCTGAGCAGGGCATAGAAGGGACCGAACTCGCGCACGCCATAAAGCACCACTTTTCCTTGGGTTAAGCCGATATCTTCCAACATCTGTTGGTAGCGCAAGCCTTGTGCTTTCAGCACATCACCTTGGGCTTGTTTGAGGTAAGCATAATAATCAAAATCTGCATAGCTCCTTAAGCGGAAGCCCGTTTTTGCTGCCTCATCGCGTTCCATCGGACCGCAAAAGAGCACGGGTTCCTGCCTAGGTCGGTAAAACAAATCTGCCTGTGTAACGTGAATCCCGCCGGTAAAGTAGACCATAGCAGGGTTATGTAAGGCGGCTCCGCTGATCCAGAGCGCATCGGCGTGCTGCTGGTGCATCAAAGCATCAATCTCTTGTTTCATTTACGTTGGTCCTCTTTTCGAATAACAGATTGTAACCCAGCCAGTAAGACATCTTCCTCTTCTGGCTGTATAGTGCGTGGGTCCAGAACGACGCGGTCATTCTCGATGCGGGCGATGATGGGCGGCTGGCAAGCGCGCAAGGCTGCTAATAGCTTTTGTGGAGATTTGGCTTCCAGCGCGAGCAGCCAAGTCGGCAAAGTTTCTTCTGGCAGGCTGCCCCCACCCACAGTTGAGTAACCTGGCAGAATTTCACCAACGCCAAGTTTTTGCTGCCAAGATTGTGCCTGTGCCTGTAGAGATTCGGCGCTGCGGTTGAGCATCTGGTAAATGGGGATGGCTTGCTCTGCTTCGCCTTTCAGGTAATGCAACAGGGTAGCAGAGAGCGCACTGAGGCAGAGCTTATCCGGACGCAAGGCGCGGTAAAGCGCATGCCGGCGCAGCTTTTGAACTAATTGCTTTTTACCCACGATAATACCAGCTTGCGGTCCGCCGAGAAGTTTATCGCCAGAAAAGCATACCAGGTCGGCACCGGCTGTGACGGCTTCTTGCACGGTCAGCTCGTGCGCCAACCCATACTTGGCGGTATCGAGCAGCGCGCCGGAACCCAAATCAAACACCAGCGGTAAACCAGCGTCATGCGCCAGTTCCACGAGCTCCGCAAGGCTTGGCTCGGTGGCAAACCCGATGATTTTGAAGTTGGAGTGATGCGTCAGGAGCAGCAGGTCCGCACCGGCAGCAATAGCTTCTTGAAAATCTCTGAGGTGCGTGCGGTTGGTGGTGCCGACCTCCAAGAGGTGTGCCCCCGAAGCGCGCAGCACGTCGGGGATACGGAAGCCTCCACCGATCTCGACCAGCTGCGTACGCGAGACAGCCACCTGTTTGCGCCGCGCCAGTGCTGTGAGGGCAAGAAGCACCCCCCCAGCGTTGTTATTGACCACTAAGGCAGCTTCTGCACCAGTCAGGCGGGTGAGGTAAGCCTCAGCATGCAAATCGCGCTTGCCGCGCTTGCCGGCAGTTAAGTCATATTCCAAATTGGAATAACCAGCCGCAACAACCTTCATTGCCTCAATGGCAGCTTGAGATAGCGGCGCACGGCCTAAGTTCGTGTGAATCAGCACACCCGTGGCGTTGATGACTGGCTGCAGGGTGGGCTTGGCTTGCGTTTGCAGTTTGTCATAAACCTGGTCGAGTAGTTCAGTTTCGTTGGGGAGAGCTTGCCCTTCCTGTAGGTTGTCACGCACGTCTGTAAGCACTTCACGAATGGCTTGGGTCACCCATTCCCGTCCGTAGGTGGCAATCAACCCCTCGGTATAAGGATGCCCCAATAGACGATCGACCGAGGGGATCTGACGAAAAGTGCTCATAGGGCTAGGGGTTGGGTTGCTGTGGTTTCCAATGCCCGCGCTCCCACAGGCGCAAAAGGAATTCAACCAAAATGAAGGCTGCCGCGAGCAAAATGGCGAGGGGGAAAGTTAGCAGGCGCCCCATGCGCATCCAAGCGAGAAGTGCAACAAGGATACCTGCCAAGAGCGCTTCGCGAATGATGACGGTGTTTTCCACCGGCGGGTTGCTTGGGAAGCGTCGATTGAGCAAATAGGCGATGGGCAGAGCAATCCCTGAGACGAGCAACACCAGGAAGAAGAAAAACAGCCAGCGGGGACCGAGGGTCGGTAAAGTGAATAAGGTTACCAGTGCCAAGCCTCCGCCGCCAGCTAAGATGAGGATGATGAAAGCGGGAAGAAAATCTTTAAAAGTGGCGGTAGCTTTGGGTGGCGTTTCCATGGATGAAATTATATCAGGAAATCCATCACACGTAGCGGTAGAACGGTGGCGGCGTCGTGCTATCCGTAATTGGCCATGTCAATATGTGCATCAGCAAAGTGCAGGAGTTTGATCATGGGCTAATTATAACGGAATGGGACCTACGTTAAGCCGCCCTGAGCCGAAATCACAATAGTGGTATCTTAATACTTAACCAAGACTAAATCTACCTATTATTTCCGCCACAAGTTGATGTGTCCTGTCCCAGCAGATTAGGTTCAATCTTTCATTTTCTTTGTGTTCATCAAAGTAGCCGACGGATAAGTTCACACAAGGTCGAGCATCCTTTTCACTCCAAACGCGCAAGTCTGATACACCGCCCTGACATGGTACAAATACGTTTTCATCAGAAAAAATTTGACTTGACACTCTCGCCACCCTTTCCGCAAATTCTAGATTTGAATATTCTTTGGAACTGGATTTATACACAATATCATGACAATTTTTTCGATCCAAGCTTATTCCACATGAAACATCCTCATAAAAATCAGGATTGATTGCTTCAGCTCCGTATTGCCCTTCTTCCTCGCCAACCGTAAAGATAAATTTTAGAGGTGGGATATCTCTGAAGTCCCCCACTTCTTTAAGTAAGTTCAAGATTATCGCAACACCTGCGCGGTCGTCTGCCCCCAGGATGCCTTTTTGCCTTTTGATAATATTATCTTTTTCTATAAGCTGATCCGACGGGGAAAATTCACTCTTCACATCAAGATGAGCAGCTAACAACATTTTTTTTACCAGAATCTTCAGTGGATCTTCTGGAAATTCTTCTTCTCGTTCGTAATGAAATGGTAGAACCCAAGATATTCCCCGCATCGTCAACTCTGAATTCCAGATATCTCCTTTTAGAGTTAATCTTTTCCAGCTCATCTAGCACATATTCCCTGACAGCCTCTTCGTTACCTGTCTCGCCAGGAATTCGAAGTAATTCTAAGAGGGTTTGTTTTCTTGTCTCAATTATGCTGTTCTTAATATGCTCGATGCTTCGGATTTCACTTAGTCTGAGAGACAACTGGTAAAGTTCGTCTCTCTCAGCCCTCAATTGGATGCCATTTAAAAAATGATATTGGACCGGTATTGAAAATGACTTAAAGAGTTCAAGAGCTATCTGTGTGTCCTTCCTGGTTATAAAGGTTAGCCATGGAAGAGTTCTTCCATTTTGATGAATATGACCAGCACAAGAACCCGTTGTTGGAAGACCCAACCGGTTTATCTGGACAACGACACCACGCATGGGTGGCTCGACCAAGTCTATGTCTCTTGTTATGTTCGGTTCCCCACTCTCATGTCCACCACGATAATGTTTTTGCAGCAAGGGGTCTATTTGATCAAATTCCATATTTGGGTCAAGGATGATGATAGACTCATAATTGGATGTGAATTTGATGCCTAAGCTTTCCAAGTGGTTTTCCACTCGATGTTTTTCATCATCATAATTCCAATTAATTACATTCTCTATCACGCTGGGAACGACTGAGCCACTAATGATTCCGGACATAATCAAAAAGTCATACCAAGAAATGGACATTCCATTCACCTCAAAGGTTTATTTTTACTGATACGAGCCAATAACATATTAACAAATTTTTTCAAGGGTTCAAGTTTATATACTCCTATCCACAATGGTTTTTTCCGACCTTCGTCATGAATGTCATAATTCTTGAACCGTATACCTTCGATTTCATTCTTATTTGCGCTAAATTCAATGTTAATATGAGCGACAGCATTTCTCATGTTTTTCACAAGGTCTCGTAGATTTTGAATCTGTGAAATTTCTTCATCGGGAAGAGGCCATCCCTGCTTAATCATTGTTTCCCTTGTTATTTCTGGAATTTCATCAAAGAAGTTTTCTCTTGGGTAAACCAACAGACCTAACAGCGAGTTAATTAACTGGGTAACTTCATAGACACTTTCGCCCTCTCGACTCAATTTTTCGATTGCTCTCAGATTCTTCTCGGTTCGTGATATAAACTCGTCTTCCAATTTATAATCAGACATTTTTCCTCCTCTTTTGAATAAGTATTTTCGAAATTCCACGTCAACAACAATTTTAAACCATTTTCAGCCAAACCGGGTGAAATATCAAGGCTTATAGTCGAAAATCATCTTTATGATCATAAAAATATCTTTTTTCACTATGACCTGTTGCCGCTATCATATCCTCAGCTTGTAAGACTAATTAATTGACGCATCATTGCGGTTATGTTAAACTTTTTCAATTCATTGGATTATTCTTATTGAGGCTGCTGTGCAAGAAACTAAAACGATTGTCAGGAAGACTGCATATTTAGATGCGCTTAAAGAGCGTGTCTTAGTGTTTGATGGTGCTATGGGCACCATGCTGCAGAGCATGAAGCTCACGGAAGCCGATTTTGGCGGGAAAGCGCTCGTGGGCTGCAATGACGCCCTGGTCCTTTCTTCACCAGATATCATTGCCAGTGTTCATCGCGCCTATCTCGAAGCCGGCGCGGACGTCATCGAGACAGACACCTTCCGCGCTAACCGCCTCACCTTAGCCGATTACGGCTTAGCTGACCGTGTCATCGAGCTCAACCGCGCAGCCGCACAGCTTGCCCGCCGTGTGGCAGATAGCTTCAGCACACCTGAAAAACCGCGCTTTGTAGCCGGCTCCATGGGTCCATCAGGCAAGCTTATTTCCACGGATGACCCGCAAATGTCGGATATCACCTTTGAGGAGTTAGCTGATGTCTTCCGCGAGCAGGCTGTAGGCCTCATCCAGGGCGGGGCGGATTTGCTGCTGCTGGAGACGCAGCAGGATATCCTCGAGGTAAAGGCAGCGATTAATGGTATCCAGCGGGCCTTTGAAGAAGAAGGCGTAATATTGCCCATTCAGGCGCAAGTAACCTTTGATGTGAACGGCAAGATGCTTTTAGGTTCGGATATCACTGCGGTAACCGCTATCCTCCAGGGGATGGGTGTGAGTGTGATCGGCATGAACTGTTCCACGGGTCCCGAGCATATGCGCCCTTCCGTAGCTTACCTGAGCGAGCACGCTACGCTGCCGATTTCAGTGATCCCCAATGCTGGCTTGCCGATGAACGTAAACGGTGAGGCGGTTTACCCCATGCAGCCCGGACCGTTTTCGGATTTGCTCGCGGAGTATGTGCGCGATTATGGCGTGCGGGTGGTGGGTGGCTGCTGCGGTACGCGTCCGGAGCACATCCGTGAGCTGGTGGCTAAGCTGCCCCAAAATCTGCCAGAGCGCCCCGCGCCGCAACCCGAGGCGGAGTTAGCCTCACCTGTGCAAGCTGTGCCCATCGAGCAGCAGCCAGTGCCCTTCTTGGTGGGTGAGCGCCTGAACGCGCAAGGCTCACGGGCGTTCAAGCGTTTGCTGCTGGCGGAGGATTTCGACGGGATGCTGCAAATTGCACGTGAGCAGGTGGAAAACGGCGCACATGGGCTGGACGTGAGCGTAGCACTTACCGAACGCAGCAATGAAGCCGAACTGATGGCTAAGCTGGTCAAGCGCCTCTCATTGGAGGTGCCCGTACCGTTGATCATTGACTCGACCGAGCCAGAGGTCATTGAAGCAGCATTAAAGGCAGTGCCTGGGCGCTGCCTGATTAATTCTACTAATCTGGAATCCGGCGAGGCTAGAGCACGGCGCATCTTTGCGCTCGCCAGGCAATACAGTGCTGCTGTGCTGGCGCTCACCATCGATGAGCAAGGCATGGCGAAGACTGCGGAGCGCAAGCTGGAAGTCGCCCAACGTATTTATCACTTAGCTGTGGACGAATGCGGTCTGCAGCCGCAAGATCTGGTCTTCGACGACCTGACCTTCACGCTCGCCACTGGGGAAGAGGTTTACCGCAACTCGGCAGTTGAGACCCTGCGCGGGATCACGCTCATTAAGCAAGCCTTACCCGGCGTGCATACCTCGCTGGGCGTCAGCAACGTATCTTTTGGGCTCTCGCCAGCTTCGCGCAAGGTAATCAACAGTGTGTTCCTATATCATGCCGTTGCTGCAGGCTTGGATATGGCTATCGTGAATCCCGCGCAAATCAAACCGTATGCGGAAATCCTGCCAGAAGAACGCGAACTGGCTGAAGCCTTGATTTTCAATAAGCACGAGAACACATTAGCTGATCTCATCGCTTATTTCGATGCCAACCCTGAAGCTGCAGGGGATACGGGACAAAAAGCTGACCCCTTCGAAGGGCTGAGCGCGAGCCAACGCCTGCGGGAGCGCATCCTGCGCCGGCAAAAGGCAGGCGTTGAGGAAGACATCGACGCGATCCTGGCGGAGCATCCTGAGCAGCCTAAGAGCCAAACCGCCGTGGAGATCCTCAACACCATCTTGCTGCCGGCAATGAAAGAGGTCGGTGACCGCTTTGGCGCGGGTGAGCTGATCCTTCCCTTTGTGCTCCAATCGGCTGAGGTGATGAAAAAAGCCGTGGCGCACCTGGAGAATTACCTCGAGAAAAAGCAAGGTGCCAGCAAAGGTAAGTTGGTGCTGGCTACGGTCTACGGCGATGTGCACGATATTGGCAAGAACTTAGTCAAGACGATCATCTCCAACAATGGCTACGAGGTCGTGGACCTGGGCAAGCAGGTGCCGGCGGAAATGATTATCCAGACGGCAGTTGACGAGCATGCGACGGCGATCGGCTTGAGCGCGCTGCTCGTTTCGACCAGTAAGCAAATGCCCCTAATCGTGAATGAATTGCACCGCCGTAAGCTGGACTTCCCGGTGCTGATTGGCGGGGCGGCCATCAACGCGCGCTTTGGTTGGCGCATCCTCAAATGCGACGATGGCGAGCTGTATGCGCCCGGTGTATATTACTGTAAGGATGCCTTTGAAGGTTTAGCGGTAATGGAAACCTTAGCCGACCCGCAGCGCTACCAACAGAGCTTGACTGACCTGCGGCGCAAATCGGAGCATGAATTTGCCGCGGAGCGCACCACAGCAGAACCCGTTAAGGTAGCAGCTAAAGAACGCAACCTCCCACCAGCGGAGTTTATTCCTACAGTCTCGGAGTGGGGTCCGCGCTTGGTGGCATCCATGCCGCTGCCTTTGGTGGCGGACCATCTCAGCTTGAATGAACTGTACCGCCTCTCATGGGGCGCGAAAAACGCACATGGAGAAGAGTGGCAGCGCCTGAAAGCTGAGTTTGATGCCAGGCGCCTCAGAATGCTGGCGGATGCCGAAAAGCATGGCTGGCTCAAGCCGCAAGGTGTGTATGGCTATTGGCCGGCGCTGGCTGACGGCAACACGCTCATCCTGTATTATCCAGAGAGCTTAGCGGACACCAAGCCGCGCGAGCTGGAGCGATTTGAATTCCCGCGGCAAGCTGAAGGGGAGGGGCTCTCTTTGGCTGATTACTTTATGCCAGTGGGCTCGGAGCGCTTTGATGTGGTAGCCCTGCAAGTGGTGACGGTGGGGGAAGCCGCCAGCCAGCATTTTACTGAGCTGGAAGCTGCGCAAAATTACTCTGAAGCCTACTTTGTGCATGGCTTGGCGGTGCAGATGGCGGAGGCTGCGGCTGATTACCTGCACGATCACATCCGGCGGGAACTTGGCATGCGGGAGAAGCAAGGCTTGCGCTACTCTTGGGGCTACCCTGCTATCCCTGACCTGGCGGATCATCGTAAGGTGTTCAACCTGCTGCCGGCAGAAAACGCCTTAGGAATGCACCTGACGCCAGCCTATCAGCTTGTGCCGGAGCAGTCCACTGCCGCCATCATCGTGCATCATCCTTTGGCGAAATACTTTAATATAGGCGTCAGCCGCATTGATCAACTGCTTGATTAAAGTTACCTTTGCGAGGGAACTTTTACAGGTTTGGCTCGTTTTATAAACGAGACACAAGCTTGCCCTTAAATTTGCGATGCTTACTTGCGGTACAATAGCGATTGGAGAATGTAAATAATGAAGCATAAATCTGTCATATTGACCGTCTCTCTTTTTGTTGTCTTACTAATTTCAGCTTGCAATGGCAGTGCCATACCGAGCGTAACCCTTAGCCCTGACGAGCAAACTGCCGTTGTGCGAACGCTTACCGCAATGGCGCCCACGGAGCAGCCGGCTACCGC
>DMCS01000035.1:16052-21552 GCA_003445715.1 Candidatus Mesolinea sp.
AAGCGCCGGCCGGTGCTGGTTAAAGTAGCTAACTATCCGGCATCTGGCCGTCCGCATGCCGGGCTTTCCTTTGCGGATATTGTCTTTGAATATTACATCGGCGGAGGGTCCAACCGTTTTAATGCAATTTATTACGGCCAAGATTGTGAAAAGGTTGGGCCAGTGCGTTCCGGCCGGCTGGTGGATCCGGAGCTGACCCGTATGTACCAAGGCGTGTTAGCAATGTCGGGTGCCAATCAAGAAAACGTTTTCCCGCGTATTACGGAGCTGTTAGGCGACCGGATTATTACCGAGGGCAACTGCCCTGGACTTTGCCGCGATGATTACACCGTCACCGGGGTATTTGCCAATACCGCAGATATTACCACTGTGATGAAAGCCAAAGGCGTCCAAATTGACAATCCCGATTTGACCGGCATGCTGTTTGATAGTAAAGTACCCGCTGGCGGAGAACCAGGCGAAAAAGCTACCCTTATATATAACTACTATAATAAAGGGGATTGGGTCTATGACTCCGATAGTGGCAAGTACTTGCGCTGGATTGAGAATGCCTATAATTATAGTGAAATGATCCCGTTAGTGGACCGCCTGACCAATGAGCAGTTAGCTTTTTCTAACGTCATTATAGCTTATGCCAATTACACTGAATATACCAGCGTACTGCACGCTATTGGCGTATGGGATAACACCACGGGCAACAACGCCATCCTCTTCCGTGATGGCAAGGCTTATCCGATTGTCTGGAAAACGGTTGACCCAGATAAACCCATGGTTTTCTTGGATGCTGAGGGCAATCCCTTCCCACTCAAGCCGGGCAACACCTGGATAAACCTCATCGGTAATAGTTCCACGCTCGAGGAGGCAAACGGAACCTGGACCTTTACGTTCGGCATGCCGTAGCCTTGTGAAAACCCTGATCATCTCCGACGTTCATTCCAACGCTACTGCTCTGCTTGCGGTTTTGGAGGATGCCGGAGCGTTTGATCGCGTGTGGTGCTTGGGGGATGTCGTGGGTTATGGACCCGAGCCCAACGAATGCGTACAGATTCTCAAGAGTTTACCCAACCTAACCTGCCTGCTGGGTAACCACGACGCCGCTGCATTAGGTTTTATCGACCTATGGACTTTCAATGAAGAAGCCCGCAGAGCGATTGAGGTGCAGATGCGGCTGTTAAATGAAGAATCCCGCCAATTTCTCGATCTGCTGCAGCCAAAAACAGTGCAGGGTGGCGTAACCCTCGCCCATGGCAGCCCGCGCGACCCGATTTGGGAATATGTGATTAGCGCTAAGGTGGCAGAGCGCAATTTCTCAGCTTTTGAAACCCAAGTCTGCCTAATCGGACATTCGCACATCCCAGTCATTTTCGTGGAAAATGGTCCTAAGTCTACAATGATCTTGATGCCTTCTTCTGGCGATATGTGGCGTTCGGAGCGGCGTTTCATTCTCAATCCGGGCTCCGTTGGGCAGCCGCGCGACCGCGACCCGCGCGCCGCTTATGTGGTCTGGGATAGCGAAGAAGATATTTGGACTTATCACCGTATTGCTTATGATGTTGATCGTGTCCAAAAAGAAATCTTAGCCTTAGGAATTCCCTCAATTCATGCTATGCGCTTAGCATACGGGATGTAAATCGGTTGATTGGAACACCGAGAGCCAATTCAGCGTCTAAATTCTAGATCTCAAATTCGAAGAAGATAAAAGGAGTGAATATGAAGAAGAGATGGAAAGTACTAAGCCTGCTGTTTATTTTCCTTTTGATGGGTTGTGCAGGCCGCCAGAGCGCCGAAGAGGTTTTTCCTGTTCCAACGGAAGCCCCTCCATATAGGGCCGCTATGGAAGAGAGTAAGTCAGACGATTCAGGTACAACGCTGGTTTCCGGTTCTGCGCAAGGCGAGACTACCGAACGCTTAGTGGTGAAGCGGGCTGAAATGCGCGTCTCGGTGGCGGATCCAGCAGAAGCGATGCACACCGTCGTTCAATTGGCTGAAAGTATGCAAGGGTATGTAGTTAACTCTAACCAGTGGAATTCCACAAGGAGTGGTCAGACTTATATTTATGCTTCGGTGATGGTGCGCGTGCCAGCGGAACGCCTGGACGAAATGATGCAAAAAGTGCGCGAATTAGCCGCTGACCCTAAAACAGGAGTCCTTTCCGAAAGTGTCACCGGCGAAGATGTAACCGCAGAGTATGTCGATTCGCAAGCGCGCTTGCGTAACCTACAGGCAGCTGAAGCCCAACTCGTTGAGCTGTTAGATCAGGCTCCGGACTTGGAATATACACTGGATATCTTTAGAGAGCTGACCGAGATTCGCAGCCAAATTGAGGTATTAGAGGGCCGCATTAAGTATTTGGAAGAATCTGCCGCGCTTTCTGCGCTCAGTGTAGAGTTTGTGGCTGAAGCCTCGCTGCAACCCTTGCAGATTGGACCCTGGAAACCTGCTGGCGTGGCGAAAGAAGCTATCCAAACACTGGTCCGTGTTGCTCAAGATGTGGGCACAGCACTAATCAAGTTCGTGATTATTTGGGTGCCCTTCTTGCTGCCTATTGGCTTGATTGTGTACTTTGTGCGCAAAGGTGCCAAAAAGCGCAAAGCAGCACGCGAAGCGCAAGCCGTACAAGTGCAAACATCTGACACGCCGGAAGATTAAGCACATACTTCAATCTGTAGCAAAAAGCTGCTCCGCTAAAACGGAGCAGCTTTTTAATGGCTATTGGGGAAAATGCTTGCCTTTATTCTTCTTGCCAAACTTGCATGAGCGTTTCAAATGGAATCGGCCCGGCGCGCAGGAGCGCAGGCTCGGCTCCCGTGCAATCGATAACCGTAGAAGCCTGTCCAATCTTGAGCTTGCCGCCATCCAAAATCAAATCCACCCGGCTGGCGAGCTGCGCGAATACTTCTTGCGCGGTTTGCGGGTTGGCTTGGTCTGAGAGGTTAGCACTGGTCACAGCGAGCGGTCCCAATGCTTGTAGCAGCTGCAAGGTAAAAGGATGATCGGGCATGCGCACCGCTAAGCCTGGGTAGGGCGTAAGCTCGCTAGGCAAGTGAGCTTGCTTGGGCAGCACCAGCGTAAGCGCGCCTGGCCAAAAGCGTTCCATTAGGCGCCGTGCTTGGGGCGGAACGCGCTGCACTACCTGGTCAAGCTGCGTGAACGCCCCGATAAGCACCGGCAGGGCCTTGAGCGTGGAGCGGCATTTGGCGGCGTAGACGCTGCGCAAGGCAGCCGGGTTGGCTGGGTCGCAGGCTAAGCCGTAGAGCGTGTCGGTCGGGAAGACGATCAGCTTGCCTGCTTGGATATACGCCTGGCTGAGGGGTAAGGCTTGCGGATCGGTAATGGGAAGAATTAGCGTGTTTATAGCGTTCATCTTAAGGCTTGAGTTCGATTGTGAGCAGGCGTACCTTGCCGGTTAGGTCCGGCAGTAGAGAGATTTTAGCTTGGGGGAAAGCGTTGCGTGCAAGCGCTAAGGCAGCGTTGCCTGTGGTGGCTTCGATTTCAAAGAGCAGCATGCCAGGCGTGCAGATGTGCGCTGGAGCTAACTCCAAGCAGCGCTTGATCACGGCTAAGCCGTCGTGCCCGCCATCCAGCGCTAAGTTGGGCTCAAAAGGTAAACTGTTGACCTCGGCTAACTTACTGGTAGGAATGTAAGGCAGGTTCGCGCAAATCAGGTCGAAACGCCCCAAATCTTTGGGGATCAGGTTCGCTTGCACGCATGTAATACGTGCCTCCACGTGATGAACTTCAGCATTTCGCTGAGCAATCGAAAGCGCCTTTGCAGATAAATCCGTTGCTATAACACGTATCACGGGAGCATGCACTGCTAAGCTTATGGCAATGCAGCCGGAGCCGGTGCCCACATCCAGTACGCTGTCTGCAGCAGGATGCGAACGCAGCCAAGCTGAAGCGGTTTCCACCAGCAGCTCGGTTTCCGGCCGGGGGATGAGGACATCCGGAGAAACTTCGAAGCTGAGCCCGAAAAATTCCTGTTTTCCGATGAGGTAGGCAAGAGGTTCGCCTTTCTTGAGGCGCGAAAGCAATGCTTGCAGCTCAGCTTGCTCGGAGCGTGAAAGCGCGGCTTCTGGGTGAGCTAAAACCCAGGTTTGGGGCTTGCCTATGACGTGCGCCAGTAAGACTAAGCACGTTTGTTGAGGGAATTCAACCAGCTGATTGATTTCTGGGGAGCTTCTGCGTAAAAATTCTCCCAGGCACAGCTCAGCTGGCTTCATAGCTTGCCAAACGTTCGGCTTCATCGGCTAACTGCAGCTCGTTGATGAAGGTATCCAGTTCGGTGCCTTCCATAACGCCAGCTAAGTTATAGGAAGAAAGGTTAATGCGATGATCTGTCACGCGGGATTGCGGGTAGTTGTATGTGCGGATCTTTTCGGCACGTTCGGCTGAACCGATTTGCGAACGCCGGGTGGCATCGCGCTCTGCCTGGCGCTTTAGCTCTTCGATCTCGTAAAGCCGGGCGCGTAAGACGCTCATCGCGCGAGCTTTGTTTTGCAACTGTGAGCGCTCATCCTGGCAGGAGACCACAATCCCCGTGGGCAGGTGGGTAATGCGCACCGCTGTCATATTTTTCTGCACGTTTTGCCCGCCAGCACCAGCGGATTTATAGACATCTATTTGAATATCGGACTCGGGGATGTCAATTTCGACATCTTCCACTTCGGCTAAGACGGCGACGGTAACCGTGGAAGTGTGGATGCGGCCTTGAGATTCGGTCTCAGGGATGCGTTGAACGCGGTGCACCCCGGATTCGAACTTCAGACGAGAGTAAGCCCCTTTACCCCTCACGGAAATAATGACTTCTTTGTAACCACCTAAGCCGGTTTCATTAGCAGAAAGAATTTCTGTCTTGTAGTTATGTAAGTCAGCATAACGTAAGTACATACGCAGCAGATCCGCAGCAAAGAGAGCGGCTTCCTCGCCGCCAGTGCCGGCACGAATCTCCATAATGACGTTGCGATTGTCGCGAGGATCCCGTGGCACAAGCAGGGATTTGAGTTGATGTTGCAGTGTCTCTAAGCGCTCATCCAGCGCTTCCAGCTCAGCCTTAGCCAAGTCGCGCAGCTCCCCTTCGGCGGAGTCAAGTAGTTCTAAGGCTTCATCGCGCTGAATCTTTGCGCTTTTATATTCCCGCGCCAGTGTGACAACGGGTTCAAGCTCAGCGCGTTCCTTCGAGAGCTCTGTAGCCAGCTGATAATCCGTGCCGGCTTGAGCAAGTTTTTGGTCGAGCTCATCAAAATGCACTAAGATTGTATTGAGTTTGGTTTCAATTGGTGCTTCCATCATCATCGCGCAGAGATTATACCACTGGCAAGCTGGTCTAGAGCCTTTAGGTTGTATTGTGTAAGGGCAAAGGGATATTGTCCTAAGGTAGCAAAATAGAAATGTCCTAATCAAATGAGTACCCACCTGCTCTGGCATGGTGCCCTAGGGGTAGGCTGCGCACTCTCCTGACTATGCCAAATGGATGTGAGACCTACGGTCAAAACCACTC
>DMCS01000105.1 GCA_003445715.1 Candidatus Mesolinea sp.
GATGGCAGCGGCTTACTTGTCGTCAATGCCAGCCGTGTAGTGCACTTGAACCCTACTGCGGTGCAAATGGCATATTATCACCTTAACAAGGTAGAACAGAAAACTGCGCTTAAATCTCTGAGTTCGGTGTTTAATGTTCCGAGCAAGCGGTTGGCGGAAGATTATCGTTTGATTAGCCAGCAAGTGGATGCATTAATTGATGAGGAGAGCGGCCTTTGCCCGGTATGTGACTTAGGGCTGGAGAAATCTATGCCCTTTTCGGCGAAACTTTCCGCTCCTTACCGGATGGATTTAGCCCTCACCTACCGTTGCAATAACGCTTGCACGCATTGCTACAATGCCAGACCGCGTAATTATCCCGAGTTGGATACGCAAACTTGGAAGGAAATCATCGACCGCATCTGGGAATTGCGCGTTCCACACGTGGTTTTCACGGGTGGTGAACCTACCTTGCGTGATGACTTGGTGGAACTGGTGGCTTACGCACAAGAAAAAGGATTGGTCACTGGATTGAATACAAATGGGCGCAAATTGGCGGATTCAACGTTATTGCAGGCTTTAATTGCAGCCGGTTTGGATCATGTCCAAATCACAATTGAATCGTATGACCCATCTGTGCATGACACGATGGTACGTGCCAGTGGTGCCTGGGAGGAAACGTTAGCGGGCTTACGGAACGTTGTGGCTTCCCAAATTTATATGATGACGAACACTACCTTACTACAGAATAACGCTTATGAGCTCGAGCGCATTTTGGAATTCTTAGCGGCTGAAGGCGTTCCAACGGTGGGGTTAAACGGTCTGATTTATTCTGGTCATGGCAAAGAGGTGCAAGCTGGTATCAAGGAAAGCGAGCTGCCTGCACTACTAGATGTGGCGCAACATATCACCCAAGCTCATGAGCAGCGTTTGATTTGGTACACACCAACGCAATATTGCGCCTTCAATCCTATGCAGATGAGCTTAGGTATCAAGGGATGCACCGCAGCTTATTACAATATGTGCGTAGAGTCAGATGGTCAAGTCATTCCTTGTCAATCGTACTATCAAGCGCTGGGGCATATCTTGAATGACAGTTGGGATTCCATTTGGAATCATCCCCTTTCACGCCAGCTAAGGGAGCGCCAGGATATCCCGGAGGGCTGCCGGCATTGTGATTTTCTGGTTGAGTGTGGCGGAGGCTGCCCCTTAGCGAGAGAGCATCAATGTGTATCGCCGATATTTACAGAAGTGCTGTGAGGTGAGTGCATGGACCAGTTTTTCAAACAACTTTTTTCAAACTTACCTAAGGAAGAACCGCTTTCACCAGGTTTGTATACATACCACACGCCACCCGAAACCCCAGAACAATTTCGACTGCATTTGCGCATCGAGCCGCATGGAGAAGGTCTGCTGATTATCAATGCCTCCACAGTGCTGCATTTAAACCAGACGGGAACAGAGTTTGCCTATTATTTGATGCAAGGTAAAACGGAAGAAGAAATTATTCAATTGGCAGCTAAGCGCTTCAACACTGATCGCGAGACGATAGCTAAAGATTTGGCTGCCTTTCACCAGGTCTTGAGAGAAATTATCCTAAAGCCGGACCAAGTGCCCGAGGCATGCTATGGGCTCGAGATTCTTTCAGAACTCACAGATATTTCCGCACCTTATCAGCTGCATTGCTGCCTCACAAAGCGAACCGAAGCAATGTCGGAAAGCGCGCCGTTTGTGGCAGAAGGCGAATTGGATACAGATGCATGGAAGACGATTATCAAGAAAGCATATGATGCCGGTATTCCGCATCTGGTTTTTTATGGTGGAGAGCCTACCTTGCGGGAAGATCTGATCACACTACTCCTGTATTGTGAGGAGTTGGGATTAGTGACCGGTTTGGTAAGTTCTTGCAGGAAAATGCAAACCCCTGCTTATTTAAACGCAATTCTCACCAGCGGACTCGATCACTTGATAGTACTGATAGATCCTGAAGATGCTGCGCAATATGAAGCTCTGGAAAAAATCTTATCAGATGACCTCTATACCTGTGTTGGCTTAGTCATCAACGCAGAAACGGATTTCCGTTTATTAATTGATCGCTATGTTAGAATGGGAGCTAACGCTTTCTCGCTGCTTCCGGCGGATGAAGCCGCTTTAGATAATTACTTGCGCGCTTCAGATTACGTTGAGCAAGCCGGCAGCACACTTGTGATGGATCTGCCTTTTCCAATTGCTATGCAGCAACAAATTGCATTACGTAATCGCATATTTCCGAGCAATCCGGAAAGGGAATTTATACAGCTTATTGTTTCTCCAAATGGAGAGCTTATTTCTGCCGCCCCTTTTGAAACACATTTGGGCAATATCCTAACTGAAGAATGGGAGGTACTTTGGAACCGAAGATACCAAAATTAGATTTGAGCATTGAAACCTGGCACAACCGCTATCAGGTGCAAGCGGGCTGGACGCAAACCCTTAGAAATTACCTGCTTTCGAAGGTGAATTGCATGGTGGGGGAACGCGTGCTTGATGTAGGCTGCGGAACTGGCGTCTTATTTGAAGATTTTGAAGCGCGCGGCTTGCAAGCCTGGGGAGTAGATTGGGATGTTGAGCGCTGCCAGTACGCCTTACCCTTAAACCGAGAAGGATTAGTTTTTTGTGGCAATGGCGCAGAGTTACCGATTGAAAAGGATAGTTTTGATTTATCCGTTTGTCACTATGTATTAATGTGGCAAAGAGAGCCATTAGCACTATTGCAGGAGATGAAACGGGTAACTAAGCCAGGGAAATATGTGATTGCTTTTGCTGAGCCGGACTACCAAGCGCGCATCGACTACCCGGAAATCTTCGAGCGCATTGGTCAAGTCCAAAACCGCAGTTTGGCTTTCCAGGGTGCAGATCTTACCATGGGCCGTAAGATGAAAAAATTATTCCTTGAGGCAGGACTACAAGATATACATGGCGGCTCTTTAGCAGGGGTTTGGGGCAAACCGACTGCGCATGAATTCGAAAATGAATGGGATATCATTGCCTACGACTTGGGTGGGCTGATGCCCGTCGATGAAATTTTGGAACTCAAACAAGAAGCTATGCAAACTTGGTTAGAAGGCAAGGCTACCGTTTATATTCCAACACTCTATGCCTACGGAAAGGTCCCAGAAGAAAGCGCGTAAAAGAGGTAATCAAGATCGGTTAATCTTTTGCTGAAGCCTGATCCCCATGCGCTTGATGGCGTTGAAGTTTTGCCATCAAGCGCTGCTGCCTATAGAGGAATGCTTGGGTGCGCAGCGCGGAGTCCGGAATAGTTTCTAACAGCCTCAACGCTTGATTGGTGTAATCGAGTGCCTTCTCCAATTGGCGGGCGCGATGCTCGTAATATTTTGCTAACTCCTCCATAGCTTCCAGCGAACCTTCTGCGGCGGCTTGCTCCCAGAGTGGTACTGCCCAGTCAAATTTTCTATGGCGTTTGTGCAGCTTAGCTTGTGCCAAGAGGGGCTCCAGCTTTTTTGCTGGGGAATCTGCTGCCCGTGCGCCTCTCTGGTATAAATTAACGGCTCCATCGATTTCGCCCATGCATTCAAGCAAGCGACCTAAGGCAGTCAGGTCTTGCGAGCTGCCATTTTCCCAGGCAGAAGGATCGTGCAGAATATCGGCAAAAAGAGCAAACAAAGCCGCCAAACTCAACACGTCTTGCTCGTTATGGTAAAAGATACCGCGCAAAGGCTCCGCATTGCCATCGCGCAAGTATTGCGCATAGTATTCGGGAACCAAATACCCTGGGACTTCATCTCCATCCCGCTGAAGCTGCAGGATTTGCTGCTCGATGTTGCTGAGGTTACATTGTTCCAAGCGCGCCCGCCAAATCCGGCGGGTGAGGTGCAGCAAATCTAGGTGCGGCAGGTCCTCAAAAGGGCTGGTGAAGTCTTGCAGGATGTAACGCGTATTGAGAATAGGAATATC
>DMCS01000110.1:0-12757 GCA_003445715.1 Candidatus Mesolinea sp.
TGCCTCCCGCAGGAAATCAATATCTTCAGTCAATCCTTCCTTGCGCAGGTAGTCAATAAATGCCATAATTGTGTCAGTCATCTTTGTGCCTCCTTTTTTGAATTTGAACATTCTTATGGAAGCACAAGATGACTATTTCGTCAACCTTTTTACACCACTATATAAGACTTTACCTTCCTCTGCATGAGTTTACTGCAAAATTTCCATTGCGATAACTACAACCAGAACGAAAGGCTATCAACCCTTAGGGTTTTCCGGCAGGATTAATATCACCAGCATACCGGCGGTGATCAATCCAAAAAGCAGCTTAGCCAGAATTATTTTTTCAGCGCTCAGTGCTGCATAAAGTCCAAACGGGAGGCTCAGCTCTAAAATCAATAGCAGTAAGCTAGCCCGCAAAGAAAGTGTTGGCAGGTGCCGTTGTCTCTTGTTCATCCGCCGGCTCCTAAAAGCACAGACCAAATAAGCGCAGCGGCTGCTACAATCACCACAGGAATAAGGTCCAAGAGCACCAAGCGGCGCATTACCAAACCTTCTTTTTGGTTCAAGCCTACCGTGCTGCAACCGACGATTACTTTCGCTGGAGACATAACACTCCCCAATGATCCACCAGCGGTTTGTGCTGCCAAAATCAGCGGCACATCCAAGCCCATCAGGCGCGCAGTTTCCATTTGCAACACGCCAAAAAGCACATTGGAATTGTTGTTGGAGCCGGTCAAAAAAGCGCCTAACACGCCAATAAACGGTGCCATAGCAGGGTAAAGCGTGGTGCTAATGCTTTGGCTCAGTCCGCGCGCGAGCAAATTGGTCATCCCGCTTGTCGTCATTACCGCTGCCACGCCAACCATGGCAATCACCCCTAAGCTGGCATCTCCAGCACTTTTCACCACATTGCCAGCGATCCTGCGCCCAGCCCCTTCAGAAAGATATCCTTTGCGTGCATAAATCAACCAAGAAACAAGCACCGTAAAGACTAAGATACTGCCCGGATGGGAGAAAGGATGCAGCGGACGCGTCTGCTCGGCTGCAGTCACCCAACCAAGCTGTGTGGAAAGCTCGGGCAAGTTCAGGCTGAAAGCCGTCCGACTCAAGAATGCATTCAAGGGCGCGATGAGGATCACAGCAAACCCAACCAGCATCAAGATAAGGTAGGGAGAGATCAGCACCAGCAAATCAGGGCGGGATGTGCTTTGGGCAGAACTAGCCGAGTGTGAAATGCGCAAAAGCAGCAACATTACCAGCAAACCGGCAAGCGAGGCAGTAGTTGCAGCTAAGTTCCACAAACCGTTCACGGCTAAGAAGTATTGTACTGTTCCCATTACCAAGCTCACCACACACAGCAAAGGAAAGGTATGCCACAAGCCTTTCCACCCGCTGCCTAGCACTGCCACGATCATCCCAGAGGGTAAAATCGCCAAGCCTAACAAAATAGCCGCTTTGGGCGCTAACACTGCCCCTGAAAGCCCGGTAACGGCGGTTAGTGCTTGGAATGCGGTCGCCATTGAACCAAAATTAACTGCCCAGGCATGTCCAATCGCTGTCATGACCACCGCGAGAACAGGGGAATAGCCCATGCCGACTAAAATCGGGGCACACACCGCCATCGGCACGCCAAACCCGCCCATTCCCTGTAAAAAAGAGACCATTAACCAGGAGACCAACAGCACCTGAACAGCCTTATCTCCAGAAACACTGGGGAGCCAAGTGCTAATCGCCTGGATAGCGCCAGCCTCATGTACGAGGTTATACAATAGCAAGGCTCCCCAGACAATGTAGAGCACATCTAAGCTCATCCAGAGTGCCTTCACCTGGGCGTAGGCTAAAAGCTTCCAGGTGCCCCCGAATGCCAGCAAGCTCACCAACACAGCGGTAACCCAGCCAGCGGCGCTGGCGCGTTTGCCGCTCGCTCTAAAACCCAACATCAGAACCATGACGACCACTAGGGGCAAGAAGGAAAGCAGCCAAGTAAGCAGGTTCAGCGGCATAACCAAATTATAGCCTGACCCTTTGCAACCTGGGAGATTTTGTTGCAAACCTTGCAAACATGGTAAAATAAGAACACTTCACCCGGGGCGGTGGCGGAATAGGCAGACGCAACGGACTTAAAATCCGTCGGTGGAGACACCGTGTGGGTTCAAGTCCCACCCGCCCTATAGTGAGCTTTGAGGCTGCAAGAGCCTGCCCGCCAATAGCGGGAATAAGTTGCACACCTATGCTTACCATCTGCGTTCATGACATCAGCACCCATCCAATCCGCTTACTGCAAGCATCTTCTGGGAAGGTGCTGAATGCTTAAACATAAGCTTTTGCTGGTTTTCCCATTCATTGTTGGCTTCCTCCTTTCCAGCTGCAACCCACAGACGACGCTGCCCACTGCCTTAGCCACCCTCCCCCAGCCGACAGCAGCCAATACACCTCTGCTCGGCGAGCCGACTTGGACGCCATCTCCCCAACCCCTCAACCCCACACCGACCGTGAACGTGGCAGAGCCCAACCCAGTCCAAATTACCGAATTAGCCCACGTGCAGGTCCTGCGTGAACTCGTGGTTGCGGTCAAGTTCCAAAACATCTTGCCGGATACGCTCCTGCGCGATGTGAACTATGAAATCTTGGCGCTGGATGCCGCTGGCAACCGCGTCGCGCAGGAAGCCGGCGTGATTCCCCTCCTCATTCCCCAACAAACCTCGGGACTGGTGCGCAGCTTTCAGCTTCAAGCCGGCGTACAAGCGGAATTGATCGAGGTGCGCTTTAGCGCCGGCACGCAAGACCGCGACCTAAACTTTCAGTCACCTTTTGAGGTTATCAACCCCGCTTTCTTTGTGGACCTGAACGGCGCGCTGATGACTGGTTGGCTGCGTAACCGTGATAAGCAAACTTACACAGAGGTGGAGGTGAATGCTATCGGTTATAACACTAGGGGGGAAATCGTTGGCGGCGGCAGCCTCCTCACCGAATTTGTGCCCCAAGGAGACCGCATTGGCGTGAGCATCCCCGTAACTGTCTCCGAGGCACCTGTGCGCGTTGAGATTTACCCATGGATTTCCCCCTACACGGCATCCTTGGAAGGCGGCAGCTGGTGGAAAAATATCCGGGTCGAAGATTGGGACTTCATCATCACCGACGAAGGGCAGGTAGCCGGCGGTGCCATCCTTACCAATATCACTGACCAGGTACTTACTGGCACTTATTACATCATCACCATTTCGGACGCGCAAGACCGTGTGTGTGCCGTTTCCCGCGGCTTTATTCATATGCTGCTCCCCGAAGAAACGCTGAACTTTTCCCCTGGGATTCTTTACCCGCCCACGACCTCTACGCCAACCCATGTGGATCTGATCATCGTGCCGGGAGAGTTCGGAGAGTATCCGCTCGCCTATAACCCGCTTTCGATTACGCAAAGCGCGTTGTTATTGGAAGAACAAGAGGCTCCCATTGTCCGCGTTACGGTGCTCAATAACCTCAATGCCAGCCTTTCCGGCAGTTTAGTGACGGTAGTGCTCAAAAATGAACGCGGGCGCATTGTCGGCGGCGGGCAAGCACTCACCGGTCCCATCCGCGCTGGGAGTACGTTGCAGGTAGATGTGCTCGTTGCCTTCCTTGCTAACCCTGAAAACCTTACCATTTCCGCATCGGTGACTTTACCACCCGGTGTTGTGATTGGAGAATAAACATTACAAAAAACTTTAAGGAGAAACGTGACTTCATTCAAACAAAAACCCGGATTGCGTCGTTTTATCCCCACGTCCATTAACCCTCAAAACCCTGTGCCGCCCGATATCAATATTGCTCAGGCAGCCGAGCTCAAACCGATTACGCAAGTGGCTGAAGAAGCCGGCTTGCTGCCAGAAGAAATTGAACTCTATGGAGAATATAAAGCCAAGGTCAAGCTGAGCGTTTTGGAGCGCTTAGCTGACGTGCCGGATGGCAAATACATAGATGTGACCGCCATCACCCCCACGCCGTTGGGTGAAGGCAAGACGACGACAACCGTCGGACTGAGCCAAGCCTTAGGTGCCCATTTGGGTCAGCGTGTCTTCACCTGCATCCGCCAACCTTCGCAAGGTCCGACCTTTGGCATCAAAGGAGGTGCAGCCGGCGGCGGATATTCCCAAGTCATCCCGATGGAAGACTTTAACCTGCACCTGACGGGTGATATTCACGCCATTACCGCTGCCAATAACTTGCTGGCTGCTGCCATCGATACGCGCATGTTCCACGAGGCACAGCAAAGTGATTCTGCGCTGTTTAACCGCCTTTGCCCGCCCGATAAAAACGGGCAGCGGCATTTTGCCATTGGTATGCTCGGCCGCTTGCAAAAATTAGGCATCACCGAAAGCGACCCTGATAAACTCAACCCCGAAGAGCGCTCCCGCTTTGTTCGGCTGGACATCGACCCAGAAACGATTACTTGGCGCCGCGGCATCGACACCAACGACCGCATGCTGCGCGGGATTACCATCGGCCAAGGGCCAAGTGAAAAAGGTTTCACCCTCAAGACCAATTTCTATATCACCGTTGCCAGCGAGCTGATGGCAATTTTGGCGCTTTCTACCAGCCTGGCTGATATGCGCGCGCGCATTGGGCGTGTCGTTATCGGCTTAAACCGGCAAGGTGAACCCATCACCACAGAGGATTTGGGCGTGGCTGGTGCGCTCACCGTTTTGATGAAAGACACGATCAAGCCCAACCTGATGCAGACTCTGGAAGGCACACCAGTGTTGGTGCATGCTGGTCCGTTTGCCAATATCGCCCACGGCAACAGCTCCATCATCGCCGATATGATTGCCCTAAAACTAGCCGATTACGTGGTTACCGAATCCGGCTTTGGTTCGGATATGGGCATGGAGAAGTTCTTCGATATCAAGTGCCGTTATTCCGGTAACATCCCCAATGCAGTCGTGCTCGTGGCGACGGTGCGTGCGCTCAAGATGCATGGCGGGGGTCCTAAGGTAACCGCTGGTGCCCCGCTCGCGCCAGAGTATACCGAAGAGAACTTGGATTTGCTGCGTGCTGGCACCGAGAACTTGCTCGCACACTGCCGCATCGTTGGCAAATTCGGCGTCCCTGTTGTCGTTGCGATTAATCGCTTCCCGACCGATACTCAAGCTGAGCTGGAACTTGTGCAAAAGATTGCCCGCGAAGAAGGCAAGGTTTCCGATGCCGTAATTTGTGAGCATTATGCCAAGGGCGGAGCTGGCGCGCTCGAGCTGGGCAAAGCTGTGATGAAAGCTGCTCAAGAGCCTTCCAAGTTTGACTTCCTCTATCCGCTGGAAGCTCCAATCAAGGAAAAAATTGAGATCATCGCCCGTGAAGTATATGGAGCTGATGGTGTCGATTATAGCGAGTTAGCCGAAGAGCGTATTCGCGAATACACCCGCTTGGGTTATAACCAACTGCCCATCTGCATGGCGAAAACCCACCTCAGCCTAAGCCATGACCCAGCAATCAAGGGCGTGCCCAAGGGCTACCGTATTCCCATTCGCGACGTAAGCGCTTCAATTGGAGCGGGTTTCCTTTATCCGCTGCTGGGCACAATGAGCACCATGCCGGGCTTGCCCACCAGGCCAGCTTATTACGATATTGATATCGACTTTGCAACTGGGCATATTTTAGGCCTTAGCTAAGCCCCATCGGTGAGCATCCAAAGCCGCCAGCGTTATTCTGACGGCTTCTAGTTTAGTTTCAAGAAATCTCAAGGTTAGATTCTATGAATTCTCTTAAGGTTTTATGTTCATTCTTGACTATAGGGTCCAGCGGGCTACAATTATAACAATCATAGTTTTTCAAAGTGTTAAAGGCGGCATATATGATAAATAAAACTGAAAAAATAATAGTGATCATCTTGATCGCAATGGTAGTCTTGGCATGTTCCCCATTTGGATTACAGAATCTAATCAAAAGCCAGGGAACAGCGACCCCCACACCAGAGCTCCCCATTCCGCAAACCCAAGCTACAGAACCCCCAACCACTGTGGTGATTGAACCAAATCTCGTGGAGTTAAATGGCACTTTAGAAGCGCTGTATGAAAAAGTGTCGCCTGGGGTAGTCTCAATCCAATTCAGCACCATGCGAGGCGAAGGCTTAGGCTCGGGTTTTGTGGTTGATAAACAAGGGCATATCGTGACCAATTACCACGTCGTGCAAGACGTAGATTCGCTTGAAGTTCACTTTGCCTCCGGCGAAAAAGCGTATGGCAAGGTCCTTGGAGTCGATCCGGATTCCGATTTGGCGGTACTTTTGGTGGAAGTACCAGAGGAAGAACTGGTACCCCTGACCTTAGGGGACTCTAATGCCGCCAAAGTCGGTCAGATGGTGGTCGCCATCGGCAACCCCTACGGTCTAAGCGGCACAATGACGCTGGGGGTGATCTCCGGGCGCGGCAGGGTTTTGGAATCTATGCGTACCACAGAAGCTGGAACAGCGTTTTCAGCCGGCGATCTGCTCCAGACAGATGCTTCGATTAACCCAGGCAACTCAGGCGGGCCCTTACTCAACCTGAATGGTGAAGTAATCGGCGTTAACCGCGCTATTCAAACCAGCGGTCCAACACTTACCGGTGAAGCCGCCAACACCGGCATTGGGTTTGCGGTTTCTTCAAACATCTTGCGCAAAGTGCTGCCTTCGCTGATTGAGAACGGTTACTATGATTATCCTTACTTAGGTCTTACTGCCCTCAACAGCCTTAGTTTAATGGTTATCGAAGCTTTGGGTTTGCCACAAGAAACCGGCGCTTATATCACCGACGTCGTCCCTGGCGGCCCCGCCGATCAAGCTGGGCTCCGCGGCGGCACGCACCGCACGAATATTTCCGGGCTCTATTCCGGCGGTGACCTCATTATCGCGGTAGATGGCCAGCCCATCAAGGAGTTTAGCGACTTACTCAGCTATATGATTCTGAACAAAGTCCCTGGGGATGTGATTACCTTCACCATCTTGCGTGACGGCGAACAATTGGAAATACCAGTCACTTTAGGAAGCCGGCCATAACCATAGATTGTTAAATAATAAATTAAGCGGCTGCTCTTACAAAGCAGCCGCTTAATTTTTTCCTAGTGAGTATGTCTACCGCATTCTAACACGGACCTTATTCGTAACGCAGTGCTTCTACTGGCTGCAAATTCGCAGCGCGCTGGGCAGGATACCAGCCAAAAAACACACCGACAGCCGCGGAGAAGAGCGTCGCCAGCAAAATCGAATTAGCGCCGATGACTGGGGCAAGCGGTGCTCCCGAATTAGCCGCGATCAAACCAACCAATGATGAGAGCCCCCAGCCAAAAGCAATGCCGATGACGCCGCCAATCAGGCTCAGCAAGGCTGATTCAGTCAAAAATTGCAGGAGGATATCTGACTTCCGTGCACCTAATGCCTTACGCAAGCCGATTTCTCGGGTCCTCTCGGTCACTGTCACAAGCATCATGTTCATAATGCCAATGCCGCCGACCAGGAGGGAGATCCCCCCAATACCACTCAAGAGTATCGTGAGCACCTGGGTAATGCTATTGGCTATCGAGAGAAAATCCTCTTGATTGGTAATCGTAAAGTCATCAGGTTGTCGCGGCGTCAGACGGTGAGACGAACGCATTATCTCGCGTGTCTCTTGAATAGCTAAGGACATGCTTTGGCTGTCTTGTGCCTGCACAATGATATAGTCCACTTCTTCCGATCCAGCACTAGACTTGACTCTCATCTGCATGGAGGAAATCGGCATGTATATCATAAAGTCTGGCGAGCTGAATTGGTTGCCGCCTTTGGGCTTGGTCACACCAATCACGCGGAAAGGGTGCCCATTGATACGCAAGACGGTTCCCACAATGCCAGAGGATTTGCCCGTCAGGCGTTCTGCTGCGCGCGGTCCAATAACAATAACCGAGGCTCTGGATGATTGCTGACTCTCTGTAAAAAAGGAGCCTTCTTGGATCTCCAAGTTAAGAATTTGCTGAATATCCGGTGTGGAGCCCGTCACATTGGTCGAAAGTGTGTCACTTCCATAGGTGATTGTTGTCGAGCTAAAGATTACGGGGGCTACACGCGCAATATGCGGCGCTCTCGCTCGGTTAGATAAGTTAGAGACATCGCTTAATGTCAGTTTCTGCGGATTAGTAATATCTTCCATCAGGTTACCAGGCATCACATAAAGAACATTGGTGCCAATGGATTCAATTTCACCAGCAATGGAGGCTTGAGCTCCCTGCCCAATAGCAAGTAAGGCAATCACGGCGCCCACGCCAATGATGATCCCTAAAATAGTCAAAAAAGAGCGCATACGGTTGGCAGCAATGCTGTTCAAAGCTTCTTTGAGGACAGGTAAGAAGTTCATGCTTCCTCCAAATGGTCAACAATGAGGCCATCCCAGAGATGGACAATGCGTTGGGTTTGCGAGGCTATATTTGAGTCGTGAGTAACAATCACCACAGTTGTGCCGATGCGTTTATTGAGCTCGATGAGCAAGTCCATAATTTCCTGCCCGGATTTGGAATCCAGGTTGCCTGTCGGCTCATCCGCTAAAATGATCGCCGGCTCATTGACAATAGCTCGGGCAATGGCAACGCGTTGCTGTTGACCGCCAGAAAGCTCGTTGGGTTTGTGCAACATGCGATCTGCAAGCCCAACCCGTTCGAGTGCATTGCTGCTGCGTTCGCGCATTCGAGATGGATCCCGGCTGTAACGCAAAGGAAGCTCCACGTTTTCCAGCGCCGTCGCACGCGGGAGTAGGTTGTACTTCTGGAATACAAAACCAATTTTCTCGTTGCGCACCAAAGCTAATTCATCGTCAACTAACTCTGAAACCAGCTGCCCCTCTAAGCGGTATTCCCCTGCTGTGGGAGAATCTAAGCAGCCCACCATATTCATCAGAGTAGACTTCCCTGAGCCGCTTGGCCCCATGATGGCGACAATCTCGCCCGGGTAAACTTCTAAGTCAACGCCGCGCAAAGCCGGTACTTCGATTTCACCAATGTAGTAACTTTTATAGAGGTCGCGAATATATATTACCGGTTGTTCTGTATTATGCTTTTCCATATGGTCGTTTATCTCCCGAATGGATTTTGAATCATAGAGAGCAAGCCGCTGGGCGGATTTAGGATAATTAACTCCCCTTCTTCAATATCTGCTTGCGTGATTTCGAATTTTTCGTTGGAGTAGCTGCCCACATTAACCTCGACCGGCACAGGGAGATTATCGCGCAGCACGTAAACGACATCCTTGCCCTGATACGTCGTCAATGCCTGGCTAGGAACCGTGAAAACGTTTTGGCGCTCTTCCGTCAGGATCGTAACACCAGCTGTCATGCCGGGTTTGATTTGATCTTGACCATTGTCCAGAGCAATGGTAACCCGGTAACTCACAACGCCAGTGCGCGCATCACCCACATGATCTATTTCTACAACTTTACCGGTGAAAGTCTGCTCAAAAAATGCATCAAAAACCAGTTCTGCGACCTGTTCCAATTGAATGTGGGGAATATCCACTTCCGAAATAGGCACATCCACATAAAGCTGGCTCAGGTCCGCCAATTGAGCAGCCTGCATGCCCGCAGAGACCACATCCCCTGGTTTGGTGTAGAGAGCAGTTAACGTGCCATCAAAAGGTGCTTTTAGTTCAATGGAAGCTAAACGCTTGTTAATCGCCTCCAACTGCAGCTCAAGGCGTTCTTTCTCATCCGGATCCGGACCATTCTCGATTTTTTCCAGCTTTGCTTGGGTATCCTTGATGTTCTGGTTTTGCACGGCGATTTGGGCATTAAGTTCTTCAATTTGCTGGTCAATCACCTCTGGATCACAAAAATCCAGCTCAGCCTTCGTGGAACGCACTTTGGCTAAGTTTTGCTCTGTCGGGTTATTTTGATACGTCTCTACAGCATCTTCATAATTGGTGCGTAAGTTGTTCAACCGCCAGACGGTGCATTCGCGTTCTTCCAAGATTTCCAGCTCATGCAGGAGCGAAGAAAGCGAAGTCTGTGCCTGGGCAATGTTGGCTTGCAGCTGCGTACGCTGCAGGGCTGTGTTGCTCTCTAAGTCCTCCAGAGCTATTTCGATAGAAATTTTATCGGCACGCGCTTGAATGATATCGATGGGCAAGTCGTTTTCATCTAATTTTAGGATGACTTGATCGTTATGCACCGCATCGCCTACAGTTAACTCAGATTGTTCTACTGTGCCACTGGTCTGCCAAATCAGCACAGCTTGATGTTCGGGGCGCACTGTTCCGGTCCCGTTCACGCTGCTAATAAAAGTCTCGCGGCGATAAGGCACCGTCTCAAGTTGCGCAACGGTCTGCAGCCCTTGTTGATATTGTTGATATTGAATTAAGAAATAGACGCCTGCTGCAACAACGAGAACTAAAACTATAGTCAATACAGGCCTTCTGCCGCCTCGGCGTTTTTTTGTTTTTTCTTCATTAGCCATATATTCCTCCAAAACAATTAAGATGACTTAATTTATCATTGAACTATCGGATTTTTATTAATAAGCGTTATACAACAGCAGGTGATCTACCCAGATTAGTACTTAAATGACCCGCTATGTTATTTGATAAGCGCAGAAACAGCTCTGAACGCTGGGTGTTGAGCATCACGCATCAAGGCAAAAAGCGCCATTTCTACACTGGTCAGGTGCACACCGCTAACTGAAAGCTCTGCCAAGGCTGTGCTCTTATCGCTCTGCCGGCGTGAAGAAACCGCATCAGCAACAACATAAACCTCATACCCATCTGCAAGCAGATCCATAGCGCTTTGGTAAAGGCAAATATGCGCCTCAAAGCCGCAAAGCAGCATTTGCTTGCGCCCCATACTGAGCACTGCTTGCTTAAACCCCGGGTCACGCCAAATGCTAAAACTCATACGCGGCAGATCTGCCTGCTCTGGCAGCAAGCTTGCAATTTCTGGGATAGTGTGCCCAATTTTTTCGGGGGCTTGCGCTGTGAGCAGAGCTGGAACCCCAAGCAGCTTTGCCCCCTGCACAAGGATGCAAATGCGCTTAATGGCTGTTTCACTCTCAGCCACCACCCTGGCTAAGCGTCCTTGGGCATCAATGACAATTAAAATAGTATTTTCAATTGTTAACATACATTTTTCTGCGTCCCTTTCAATCCTTCATTATAAGAATCAATCCCATTATAATTCCTGCCAAACAAAGGAATAAGTAGATTATCTATCCTATAGGTATATAATCAGACCGAGGTGGCAAAACAATGACAGATATCCGCAGAGGGCTGCAGGTCATTGGCAAAGCATTCAGCTTATGGTGGCAGGATTGGAGCAACCAAGAACTGGTCAGTTTGGCTTTCATTCTGCTCAGCCTGACGGTGCTGGGTTTTGCGCCGGCGCTTTTCGGCGTCTTTCACCAAACATTAGATCTGACGCGCGGCATTCGCACTGGCATCGCCGGCTGGTGGGAAGGCGTTAAGCGACACCTCAAAAACAGCTTGTTATGGGGGTTGCTCAATTTAGCTGCCTTGGCGATTTTCGTCATTGCACTGTGGTTTTATGCCAACAGTAGCTTCGCTTTAGCGTCCTATTTGGTTATCCTAATCTCAGTTATCGCACTCTGCTGGTTTATATGGCAATTTATCTCTTTAGCTTGCTATTTCCTCCAAGCCGAGCGTAGCTTAAAGCTGGCTTGGAAAAATGGCTTTGCTGTGCTGTTTACAGAGCCGCTGCTTGTGCTCTTGCCTGGCTTATTGGCTGTTAGCCTTGCACTGCTTTCGGTACGCTTTTTCATCCCTTTGATGATCGGCTCGCCAGCATTAATCGCCATCCTTGGTCTGCAATGTGTGCAAGCCACCTTACCACCCGAAGCTTAATCCCGCGGTAGGCTTTCGTTCTCGGTTTTTTTACTTATAAGCCGCAAACATTATCCAATCGTCACCACTCTTAATGGCATAATGTGGCATCCAAGCCAGCCCAAATAGCTCTACGACGATATCCTTCTTAAGGGGCGGTACACTCACCTCGCGGATGGTTCCGACCGACTGAGAGCTTTGGGTTTGGAGAGCATCAATTTCAGCCTGCATCTGCTTATCTAAGTCGGCTAATTCCGCTTCATACTTCTTAATCATTTCCTCTGATTCTTTTACACCAGCTTTTGCCGTAGAAGTTAGGCGGCGCTTAGTCATCGATGTGCTCAGGCTGCTCTTCCTGCCCTTAAACAGTTTGGTAACAGTTTCAATCCCTTTAACTGCCTCTTCGGAGCGGCGCTGCTTCAATACATCTTTGTCTCGCTCTAACTCCAGTTCTTCGCGCATCTTTTTATCTTCGATAGTCTTTTTTAGTTTGGCATACTTCTGCTTTATCTTCTCGACAGCTTCTGCGCTGCTTCCCTGGCTGGCTTGTTTACAACGTTCTTCGAAGGCTTCGCGGCTCTCGCCTGGCTCGGAGACAAGCTTTAGGGCATCGTTTTTGAAAAGTGTGATTGCCTGGTTACGGTAAATCCATTCGATGAAATCTTTTTTTAGCGTGCTGATGTTAATTTCATCATCAAAAGGATAGCCCAATTCATCAAAGGTCGCCTCGGGCAGTGGACGGCTCTCAAGTTCGGCTCGGTCAATAGGCTCCACACGATAATCCTCCCAGCGTACCAATCCGCGATTCTCCAGCTTGGGCAGGCACACGCTTATCTTGACCTGGGTGTCCAAGTTATAAGTGCGGTTGGCAAAGTACACACTCGCTTGGCCAAGGAGCGCCGGCTGGTAGTGCACGAGGGCTTGAGAGGCTGCTCCCGAAAGGCTGATGCCTTGGGTTTTCAGTGCCTCAGAAAGCGT
>DMCS01000110.1:12874-15336 GCA_003445715.1 Candidatus Mesolinea sp.
TTGCCAGGCAAATCAGTACCCCTGGTACCAAGGATTTCTTCTTTCTTGACAGCGCTGGCAGCGTGCCCATCTGGTGTTGCACCAACGAGGGCATTTAACGCCTGCAATTTGTTGCGCGTGATTGGGCCTGCCAAATAGTTCATCGCCCAGCGCGTGGTAAACACTGCCGGCGCTTTGGCATGTACATTATGCAGCAAGAAAACGCGCTTGCCTAAGGCTGAGATGGTTTTATCGAAATAGCTCCGATCCAAGCCGCCTTGCAAGCTCTCTAAGCCATCCAACAAGCGTTGTTTATCCTGGTCCGTTTGCAGTTTGCCAATAATCCAAGTTCCGGTGTTAGAAAGCGCCTTGTAATCCAGGTCAATCGGGTTTTGTGTCGCAAGTACGATGCCCAAACCAAAGGCGCGGGCTTGTTTGAGCAAACGCAGGATAATCGGCTTGCTAGGTGGAGCTGCCACTGGGGGCAAGTAACCCACGATTTCATCAAAATAAACCAAAGCACGCAGGTTTGAAGTGCCGGGCTGGCTGCGCATCCAGGTTTCAATGGCAGAATAGAGCAGGGTTACAAAAAACATGCGTTCTTCATCAGCCAAATGGGCTAAATAGAAGACACTATGGCGTGGCTTGCCTTCGGGCGTGTAAAGGAAGGCGCCAATATCCAAGGGAACGCCTTCCAGCCAGCTTTCAAAAGCCGGGGCTGCTAAAAAGTTATTCAGCAGCATAGCCAATTCAAAGCGGTCACCTTCTGGGTAAAACTTAGAGAGTGGGAAAACGCCCAATTTTTCAAACGGCGGGTTTTGGGTTTGCAAAATCAGGCTCTCCAGGTCCAGGTCCTGACCTTGGCTCCAGGCAGCTTCAAAAATATTTGCCAGCAAGATGTGCTCACGGGAGCGCACAGGGTCCAGGTTTTTGAACCCTACCAACTCTAGCAGTGCAGTCACGGTGCTGGAGATGTTTTCGCGCAGCATTTCCTTGTTCTCTTCCCAGGGCAATTGTGGACACTTGAGCGAGGAAAGAATGCTAACCGGAATGGCTGAATTGGAGCCGGGTGAATAGATCGTATAATCTACATTTTCAGCTAATTTCTGCATGCGAGCTTTATCAATCCCCCAGTCCACCAAACCTTTAGCCCACGAGGCAGCAGCATCAGCAGCAGCCTGCTCCACTGTTTTCCCTTCGCGGATCGCAGCATCCTGGTCTATCCAAGGAGCAAAGTCCTCGGGTAAAAGGTCCGGGAAATGCAGCAAATGATTGGTAAGATCGCCTTTGGGATCAATCAAAATCGCAGGGATGCCTTGCAGGGCAGCTTCTTCCAGGAGGATAATGCCCATACCCGTCTTACCAGAGCCAGTCATGCCCGTGATGACCGCGTGGGTCGTCAGATCGGCAGGGTCATAAAAGATGGGTTTTTCGGCTAAGGCTTGCTTGGCAGCCAGGTCGTACTCGCGGCCAAAAAAGAATTTGGAAGAATTAATAGCCATGGGAGCTCCTTGCTAATATGAGGTCGTTTGAATAAGTATACTTCAAGAGCTGCACACAAACGCAGTTAAATGAGAGAGCGATTTGGGTTTAATGTGCCAGTTTAAGCTGTCGATGTTCAGGAGCGAGAGAAGTATTTTTCAAGCTGCAGGGCATTCAAAGAAGGTAAAACTTCTTCCGCTGCAGAGAAATCCTGGCCAAGCGTTACTGGATTGGGAACTGCCACGGCACGGATGCCTGCCCGTTGCGCTGCTAAGATGCCATTATAAGAATCTTCCAGTACAAGCGCTTGCTCAGCCGGCATTGCGAGGTTCTCTAAAACTTTCAGGAAGATATCTGGTTCAGGCTTGCTCACATGCACATCATCAATTGTTACGATGGTGTCAAATTGACTCAAGAGGGCTAGGCGTTGCAAGTGCCCGTGAACCCACTCCCGTGGAGAGCTGGAACCAACCCCCAAGCTAAGCCCTACATGTTTTGCCTTAGCAATGAGTGTCACAACGCCAGGCAAAGCCGGTTCCTGGTTGATCGCTTCGATGCTCTTAGCTTGTACCAATGACCATAACTCCTCGGGCGTGGTCCCATGATCGAGCAAGCGGGCAAGTTCCTTCGCTGGCTGGAAAGTTTGCGAACCATACGTCCCGATAATCGTTTGATAAGCTGCGACGTCAAATTTGCCGCCTGCCTGGGCAAAAAGGTGCTGCCAGATGCGCATCTCAGGCGTTTCTGTATCTAAGATAAGCCCATCGAAATCAAAAATTAGTGCGCCAATCAAGGTTTCTTCCCTACAAAATAGTTCAACAACGGAGATTCCGATTTCCCCAATAGCCGTGGCGCTGCAAGATGATATCCTCCACCGTTAGAAAGGCGTTGGGGTCCACGTCCAGAATGGCTTTCTGGACTTCACCCACTTTTTTACGCTGCACGGAGCAGTGCAGCAACAAAACTGTGCCATCCTTCCCTTGTGCGGGGATTTCTGTAAC
>DMCS01000047.1:0-48122 GCA_003445715.1 Candidatus Mesolinea sp.
TGTGATCTTCTTGAATATAAAGTCATTCATTTTTTAATGTTCTGGACATTTTCGACGCTCTTTTTGCAAATCAAGGTTAATTTACGCATCAATATAAACCCTTCGTAGGGAGAATTTACACTGACTTATAATTTTAGTTCGTGTTTTTTAGCTCTTTTCGTTTTGGTTGACGAAACCGCCGGTTAAAGTATAATAACCGCCAGATTGTAATTAGTTTTTAATTTGGAGGTCGGATTGAACACACCTATAAATATTGCAATTATTATTACCTCAGTTGCACTTATTGCGAGCATCTTGCTCCAAAGTAAGGGTATTGGCTTAGGCAGCCTTTCGGGCGGAGATACCGGTGGGGTTTACACCAAACGACGTGGCATCGATAGGATCCTGTTTTTTGTTACCATTGGAATGGCTGTACTTTTTGTTGTCTTAGCATTGATCAGTGTTGTTATCTCTGGATAAGCACTTTTTGGATTGTGTTCAGGTCTTTCAGAGACATAAAACGGAGGTTAAAGACGGCTCGCCACTTCTGTGGGTTGTCTTTTTTTAAACCATGAAAAAGTTTCGCTGGCAGTTACTCATTATCTTGATCACTGGCTTGGTGGTTGGGCTTTTGCTCCTGCTGCAACAAGGCAGCACCGCACCCGAAGTCGAGAGTACTACCAGCCCTATCTCTGGTGGTATTTATACTGAAGCGTTAATTGGCAATTTCCTACGGCTCAACCCTATCCTCGACCGCTATAATCAGCCTGATCAGGATGTGGATCGGTTAATCTTCAGCAGCCTGGTGAAGTTCGATGCGAGTGGTCTCCCTCAACCAGATTTAGCTGAAACTTGGAGCTATACCAGCGACGGCACACGTTTTACCTTCAGCTTAAGGCAGAATGCTTACTGGCATGATGGCACACCCGTGACGGCACAAGATGTGGCATTCACTGTCTCGCTGATGAAAAGCGAGCATCAGCTTATCCCCGAAGACTTGCGCAAGTTTTGGTCTGAAATACAGGTCGATGTGGTTTCAGATACAGTAATCGAATTTGCCTTGCCAGAAGCCTTTGCGCCTTTTTTGGATTATCTGAGTTTTCAGGTGCTGCCAGCACACCTTTTGGGAAATTTAACATTTGATGAATTGATTGACCACCCCTTTAATTTGGCACCGGTTGGAAGTGGACCTTATAAGTTTAGTAAGTTATTGATTGAGGATGGCGTGGTGACTGGTGTGGATCTTGTCGCTAATGGGGACTATTATGGTGGACGACCTTACATTGACGAAGTCGTTTTCCAATATTACGGATCTGAATCTGAGGCTTGGGCAGCATATCAAGCCGGCGAGGTTGATGGTATTTCTACAATTTCTAACGATATCCTGCCGGAAGTATTAGCCGATCCGACGCTCGATCTTTATTCTAGTCGGATACCGCGTTTGTGCATTGTTTTCCTCAACTTGAAAAACCCTGCCAAACCGTTTCTGGAGCAGGCTGAGTTTCGGCAGGCGCTGATGTTAGCCATCAACCGACAGGCAATCTTAGATAACCTGCTGCTTGGCCAGGGTATCTTAGCAAATGGACCAATCTTGCCGGGTAATTGGGCTTATTACCCTGACCTGGGCAGCTATGGCTACGACCCAGATGCAGCGGTTCAGCGTATCGCTGCTTTGGGCATTTCCCGCAATGAAGTTGGAGTTATGGTGACGAGCGAAGGTGTGGAAGTGCGCTTGGTTTTACTCGTCCCGCAAGATGAGCTGCATCAGCAAATTGCAGAACAGATCAAACAAGGCTGGGAGGCAGTTGGTATCGCGGTGAATTTGCTAGTAGAACCTCACGATCAAGTCGTGGCTAAATTAGAAGCTCATGATTATGAAGCTGCACTGGTTGATATTGACCTTTCTGGAACGCCAGACCCCGATCCTTATCCGTTTTGGGCGCAATCTCAAGCCCAAGGCGGGCAGAACTATTCTCAATGGAGCAATCGCTCGGCGAGTGAATACCTCGAGCAGGCTCGCGTTACCAATGATTACGAACTGCGGACTAAGCTTTACCGCAATTTCCAAATCCTATTTTATGATGAGTTACCCTCGCTAACACTCTTTTACCCGGTATACAATTATGGCGTTCGTAACACGGTTTATGGGGTTACCGTTGGTCCAATTTATGACCCCAGTGACAGATTGAAGGATATTGCCAGCTGGTATATTTTAGCAGGAAGAACCACTCCCGAAATCACCCCAACGGCAGAATAGAATCTGTGGAGGTGCCTATGGTAGCACGCTATCAAAAAAAACCTGGTTATACTGAACTCATTCATGAAGCGGGAGTCTCAAAAGCCGATGACCGGTTGCGTGTCGTTGGAGCAATCGATGAAGCTAATGCGAGTTTGGGGTTCGCAAAAGCTTTGCTTGCTGACCAGGCGAAAAGAGATTTGATTTCATCTTGTCAACAAATTCTTTCTCTCATTATGGCAGTGATTGCTGGTTGGAAGAATAAAAATACTCCCCAGGAGCTGGAGGCTGCGCTCAGCCGCTTGGAACAGGAATTAGCACAGCTAAAAGAAGAATTCCCCCCACCTAACGAATTTATCCTTCCTGGTGAGACACCTGTTTCGGCTGCCCTTGATGTCGCTCGTGCAGTGGTTCGGCGAGCGGAGCGTGAGGCAGTTTGGTTGGCGCAACATGGCGGCAATGTGAGCGATACAATCCTTACTTATCTCAACCGTCTATCTTCGGTGTGCTTTTCCCTGGAAATTGCAGAGTTATCTAAACCGCAGGCCGGATAAGGACCGTAGGCTGAAATGGTTGGGACACTGCTCAATGTTGCAACGATTTTAATAGGCGGGCTCATTGGGCTAGTTGCCGGCAGCCGCATTCCAACAAAATTCCGCGAGACACTCGTCTCTGCGATGGGGTTATTTACTTTAGCTTATGGCATTCTCATGTTTGGGGAGACTGCGAACATTCTCATCCCGCTGGGAAGCCTGATTTTTGGCACTATCCTAGGCGAATGGCTGAAAATTGAAGATGGGCTGGAGCACTTAGGCCAAACCCTGCAAGCGAAAGTTAACCGTTCTGATCAAGCGTTGAGTTCCAACGCGAAGCGCTTCGTCGATGGCTTTGTGACAGCTTCGCTGCTTTTTTGCATTGGACCGATGGCAATTTTAGGCTCCTTACAAGATGGCATCAGTGGAGATTTTCAGATGTTAGCGGTCAAAGCAGTCTTAGATGGTTTAGCTGCAATGGCATTTGCCTCAACGTTGGGTGTGGGAGTGCTATTTTCGGCAGCAATCGTGCTCATTTATCAGGGAGCTATCAGTCTATTGGCGCAATGGATTGGTCAGGGCTTTAGCACAGCTGTTGTCAATGAGATGAGCGCCGTAGGTGGGGTGATATTAGCAGGCATTGCGATTAGCAACTTATTGGAGATCAAAAAAATCCGCACAGGGAGCTTTTTACCAGCATTATTTATTGCAATTGCGATTGTTTTAGTGCTCAACGCATTGGGTGTGAGCTATTAAGAGCGCACAAACGACCAGCCCGCAGATGTTCCCACAGGCTAGTTGTAATCTTGAATGAAGTTTATCGTTACTGATTTGCTGCAGCTAAAGCAGCTTCAACCGTTGCGATCAGTTCGTTGGAGTAAACTAGCGTACCATTCACAGAGAAGACTGGTGTAGCGTTCACGCCCAGGGTGGTGGCATAAACTTTATCTGCAGCGATGTCATCAAGGTGTTCGTCGGATTGCAAGCATTGTTCAAAAGCCTCAGCATCTAAGCCCACATTTTTAGCATAGTCGATAAGGTTGGATTCGGCATATGCTCCCGCGTAGGTATTGTAGGTAAAAAGCTGCGTTTTATACTGCCAAAAAGCATTTTGATCTGCTGCGCAATAAGCTGCTTCGGCTGCAGCGGTTGAGTCTTCAGCTAAGAAAGGTAAAATGTAAAATTTCAGATAGACTTTACCTGTATTGACGTATTTCTCGATGAAATCCGGCTCCATGTTTTCTGAGAAGTTTTTACAGTGGCTGCAACGGAAGTCTGAAAATTCCTCCACTTTAACGGGGGCATTCGGATCGCCAAGCGCAAATCCATCTTGATTGGGCAGTTTGCTTGTCTCTGCTGGCTGGTTGAGCAGCATTTGGACTCCAAAAACAATCAGGGCAATAGCTGCGATGACGATAATGATGATGGTTGTGGTTTTGCGCGAAGCAGCCTTGCGCTGACTGCGTAATTTTTCTCTTTGTGGATTGCGATCGGGCATGTTCATTAACTCCGCACTTGTTTTGCCTGATTTTGCCATAAGCTAGAAGAGATGTAAAGTTTGAGATAGAAGGTGGGAGAAAATGTCCTTAACTCAAATATGTCTGCAATAAACTGGTATCAACTTCCCTTCTTGATGGAAGCCTAAACCTTGATAAAACTTCAAAGAAATCGCATTATCACTTTGGGTGTTTACGCTTAGCGTGCTGATCCCTTTTTCTAAGCAGTCCATGAATACATCTTGGACTAACGCTCTACCAAGGCGCCGGTGTTGTGCCTCGGGCGCGACTGCTAAGCGGGCAAGGTGAGCCAAGCTAAAAGTGGAGGTACTTATTTGGTAGCCAACGACGCGCCCAGCAGTTACCACTACCGTGCTGTAGCTTGAATCTTGATAAGCATGCTGCAAGCTGAGACGGTTCATTTGCCAAGCAGGCGGGAAGGCTTGTTCGTCGAGTGTCCGCACAGCGTCTAAGTCCCGGGCTGTCATTGGACGGATAGAGAAACCAGCCGGTGTGCTAATTTGCGCTGATTCAATGTCTATTTCCCGCATGAGCGTGATGATTTGTGTATTAATGGAGAAACCATTGGCTGCAAAAAGAGCCTCCGTCCAATCAGCTGGTGAAAGTGTGTAGAGTTGGGTGACGCCCTCAGACTTTAGATAGGGAAGAGATTTTTGCAATAGTTCGGAAAAATAATGCGCATGTTGCCCATCCCGCAGGCAAACAAACAATCGTATCCAGGCTACAGGCGGGTTTTCCGGCTCGATAGAGATCAGGGCTTTAATTTCATCATCGGTAATGAGAGCTAAGCAGCCTGGCTGCTCTAAGCGCAGATATGGAGAAACCCAATCTAAATGCTGGAAGGATAAATGACCACCCTGGATAAAGCTGTTTGCTCCCATTCTTGGATTGACACGAACGATCTCTTCTGGCACAGGAGATATTTTACTCTTCTAAAAACAAGTGGACATTGTTTTTACCGCGTGGCATCATTAGCGTTGGAAAACAATCTCCCCATCTATAAGCGTCATCTCCGGCTGAACTTTCCATAGCTCGGTGGGGTCGCAGGAAAATGGGTCACGAGAGAGCACAATGAGGTCTGCATTATACCCCGGGGCAATTTTGCCAACAGCATTACCCAAACCGCAAGCTTGGGCAGGGTTGAGGGTATAAGCCACCAGTGCAGCGTCAAGACTGAGACCCTGTTCAGGGTGCCAGCCATCAGGTCCTGGATTGCCATTGCGGCGTTGACGGGTGACGGCGGCATGCAGCCCCCAAAAAGGATTTGCCGATTCAACCGGTGCATCTGAGCCGGCGAGAAGCGAGGCACCGTGTTCCCGCAGGGATGCATACGCATAAGCATGGACACAGCGCTTTCCCCAGTATTTTTCTGCCATTTCCATATCTGAAGTTGCATGGATAGGCTGCACCGAAGCATGAATATTCAAGGCTTTGAAACGCGGTAGATCTTCAGGGGCAACCAATTGGGCATGCTCGATGCGGTGGGGCAGGTGTGGGAGATGCTGTGCGCTTTCATATGCTCGCAAACGTTCAAAGCCGTCGAGGACCGCCCTAACAGCCGCGTCGCCGATCGCATGGATAGCTAAGGGCAAACCCAGTGCAGCAGCACGTACGCCTTGCTCATAAACTGCGTCAGCATCCATGAGCAGGATGCCCTGCGACGTTGAACCTTCGTAGGGTGCAAGCATAGCTGCAGTCTGTGGACCCAAGGCACCGTCAGCAAACAGTTTTAGCCAGCCTGAACGCAAGTGTTCGCTGCCAGTGCCGCTTTTCAATTTAAGCTGTGCAATTTCTTCTATTTGAGTGCCGGGCAAGTTTTTGCACACTCTCATTCGGAGTTTGCCGTTAGCTTCCAAGGCTTGTAAGGCTTCTAAACAATCCAGACCATCAAAATCGTGCACGCTGGTGATGCCCATGGAAAATAAATGCGTTTGTGCTTGTTTGAGTAATGCTTGAAGATGGGAGCCTTCCAATGGCGGAATTACTTGATCTACCAAAGCCATGGCATTCTCAAGCAGGATGCCGCTCAGCGCGCCATCTGCGTTGCGCTGTAACTTACCGCCGGGTGGGTCGACCGAAGCATCAGTGAGACCAGCCAAGCGCAGGGCAGCTGAATTGACCCAGGAAGCGTGTAAGGATTTTGCGTAAAGTACTGCTGGTCGACCTCCGCAGACAGCATCGAGTTCCTCTGCCGTGCCATAGCGCGCCGCCTGCCAAGCGTTGTGATTCCAGCCATAACCGATAACCCAAGCGTCTTTAGGTAGGGATTGGGCTGCTTGCTGCACTCTGAGTAAGCACTCTGCTAATGAATCGGTTTCGCAATCCACCGCTGCCAAGCGGTAAGCGAGATTGGCTAAATGTAAATGAGAATCAATCAACCCAGGCCAGACAGTCTGCCCTTGCAGGTCGATGCGTTGGCTCTGGTGGCGCAGGTGTGGGTCGAGGTCTTCTTCAGCGCCGAGGCTGTGAATGCGCCCATCGCAAATGAGCATGGATTGCAGCTGAGTGGAAGGGGAAAAACCGGTGTAAAAGCGTCCGTTTTGTAATAAGACGGCGTCACTCATTGATGCCAATTTGGTCCAAGAATTGATTGAGTTCTTCATCAGAATAGTAATATATGGTAATGCTGCCGCCTTTTTTGCCTGGCTGGATGCTTACTTTGGTGTGGAAGAGTTGGCGTAAGCGTTCTTCTAAAACGACGATTTCTGCGGGTTTAGACCGTTCTGGGGCGTGCGATTCGGGTTTGCCTTGTAACTTGCTCACCAACAGCTCAGTTTGACGCACATTTAGCCCAAGGTTCAATACGGTTTCTAAGGTAGCATTGATCGCCTGGGTTGAGCTTAGGCTGAGTAAGGCACGTGCATGCCCTTCGCTAATTCTATCTTCGAGTAAGGCTTGTTGGGCGCTTGCAGGCAGATTAAGTAAGCGCAGGGTGTTTGTTACTGCAGTGCGGCTTTTACCCACGCGCTGAGCTATTTCTTCGTGGGTTAGAGAAAATTCATCGACGAGCAATTGATAAGCTCTCGCACGCTCTAAGGCGTTCAGATCCTCCCGCTGGATGTTTTCAACGATGGAGTATTCTAATTGCTCCTGATGTGAGGCAGTGCGCACGATTGCCGGCACTTCACTCAGCCCAGCTAAGCGCGCAGCCCTCCAGCGGCGCTCGCCGGCGATGAGATTATATTGATCACTATTCTCCACTTGCACCAAAATCAGCGGTTGGAGAATGCCGTGCTCTTTGATGGAATTGGCTAATTCTAGCAGGCTATCGTCATCGAAAACCCTACGCGGCTGCATGGGGTTAGGCTTAATCTTATCGATGGAAATTTGCACCACCTGGTTTGCACTTGGGGTGAGAGTATCTTGCTTCCATTCGGGTATGAGCGCATCCAATCCTTTACCGAGTCCACTTTTTCTTGCCATTGTTACTCCTCTCTCACGTCAATATGCATTCCATTCGAGGCAAGCAGCTCGAGCGCCAAAGCTTGGTAGGCTTTTGCACCGCTCGATTCGGGGGCATACACTGAAATAGGCATCCCAAAGGAAGGCGCTTCAGCTAAGCGAACGTTGCGGGGAATGAAAGTGTTGAAAACAAGATTAGGAAATACCCGCTGCACCTCCCGCATGACATCAGCTGAGAGATTAGTGCGTCCATCAAACATGGTTAATAGAACACCTTTGATGCTCAGCGAGGGAAAGAGGTTTTGCCGCACACGGGTGAGCGTTTTAGTCAATTGACCTAAGCCCTCTAGGGCTAAATATTCACATTGGACAGGGATAATTACGCCATCGAAGGCAGCCATTAAACCATTGAGCGTAAGCAAGCCCAATGAAGGTGGGCAGTCAATCAAGATGTAATCATAGCGGTTGCGCAGCGGCTCAATAATTTTACGTAATTGTGATTCACGTTCGGGCAAATCGATTAATTCAATATCTGCACCAGAAAGGTTAGGTGAAGAAGGCAGTAGTGAAAGTAAATAGTGAGGGTTGTATAAGATGTTTTCATGGGCGGGTTGTGCGCCGATCAGAACTTCATAGGTGCCTTTTTCGATACTGTTTTTATCCAATCCTAAGCAGGATGTCGCATTTGCCTGAGGGTCAAGGTCTACCAGCAGAACTTTTTGGTGAAATTGACCTAAGTAAGCACCTAAGTTGATGCTGGTTGTCGTTTTACCGACGCCACCTTTCTGGTTGACGATAGAATAGACTCTCCCCATAGCTCTTTCTCAGATAACCTGCACTTGTGCTTGGAATATTTCCTGTGGGCGCGGAATGCTTTCGAGATGCCGGCGTGTGACAGACCAAGCCGCGACTTGAACCGCAAAACGTGCTGCCTCCCAGGGGTCGTTGGTTTTATATAAACGGTGAAAAAAACAAGCTGCAAAGATATCTCCTGCGCCAGTATCCTCCACTAGCTTCACTTTTGGCGCAGGGAAGCGGCGCGTATCGCCATTCCAATAGACACGAGCGCCTTGGGCATTTTCGGTGACGATTAGCAGCGAACAAACTTCCGCGAGTGCCTCTACTTCAGCTTCATCGCCATCCAAGTCCTCGATACTTAGTACGACGGCGTCAGCAGCCTGCAGTAGTTGGTGGTTGAAAGGCCATTTACGCCTGAATACTTGCCCTGTGGCATCTACCTGCCTCAGCCAACCTTGGGGCGTGAGGCAGAGCAGGCTTGTGGTAAATGCAGTGTAGATTTGCGGGTCTACTTCATCAGCCACGGGTCCTAAATGTACAATGGGAACACTGCGCCATTCTTCGGGGACCATTTCTGCGCTGAGAGGTTGCGCGCGGTGAAAAAGCAGCTGCTGCCGGCCTGTTTCCGTTTGCAGGTTGCGAAAAGTCGTATTGTGTTCGGAAGGAATTATGCTTACTTGTATATCTTTGAGCGGCGTCAGATCGAGCTCTGGTGAACAGCTGGTGAGGACACCAACCTGGTGCCCGAGTGCAGCGGCGGTCAAGCCGGCATAGCTAGCTGTGCCACCTAATCGCCAGGAATGGTCATCGATTAAGTCCTGGGTGACATGCCCTACGATCAGATAATCGATGGGTGGTAGATTATTCGTTGACATTGGCTCCAATAATTCCGCAATGAAGGTACCAGATTGTTTAAGTTAATAACTCCTGAAAATTAGCCGCATTAGAAAAGGGTTACTTGGCGTTCCTTCCACTGAAGAAATTATAGCATGATAAAATTAAATGTCCTATAACTAATTGAGGTTTCTCTATGGTAGACGATTTAAACACATACCAGCAAGCCCTAACTGATTTTCGACGGGCGCGTTCCAAAGCAGCGATGCAAAGGTTTTGGGCGAGCATTCAAGGAAAATCGCTCAACCTATTACCCTACGATAAAATCTCGAGCACCTTGCAGGCTATTAATCGCACGGATATTGGTCTGCAGAATGTAAAGCTCAAAGATATTATCGGAAGTGTGGGGCGCGCAGATGACTTTACCAGAGATTTCTTACCTTTGAGAGATACAGATATTCATAGATGGGCTCAGGTTAAAACAGCGATGACCAGCCCGGCTTCTGCAGGTGTGCCACCGGTCCACCTCTATAAGGTGGGTGATGCCTACTTTGTGCTGGATGGCAATCATCGCGTATCCATTGCTAAGCAGATGGGCATGGAGGAAATCGAAGCGTATGTTACCGAGTTTAAAACCCGCGTCCCCATCACATCTTCGATAACCCCGGAAGAACTCATCCTCAAATCTAAATATGTGGAATTTCTCAATAACACTAGGCTAGACCAAATTTTGCCGAATGTTGATTTCAGCCTTAATTATGTGGAAAATTATCCGCTGCTTGAGGAGCACATTGCCGTGCACCGTTATTATATGGGCATCGAACAGCAGCGTGAAATTAGTTATGAAGAAGCTGTCCGTGATTGGTACGAAAATGTTTATCTCCCCGTGGTAAAAACAATTGAATCTTCTGGGCTCCGCAACGAATTCAAAGATATGACAGTGACTGATCTTTACTTGTGGGTGTTGGACCAGCAAACCTTGTTACAGGAAGCACTCGGAATCCCCATTAGCACCGAGCATGCTGCCGAATTTATGGCTTTGCACGAAGGCAAGCAAATCAAAACACCGACCAGCCGTGGAGAGCAGCACTTTGATGAGACTGTCTTCTCGGTACAACCCGCTGAAGCGATCAATGCCTATTTGTATTCTCGCATGCAAAATGATTGCCTTTTTAGAGATATCTTGGTTGCGATTGGCGACCACGACGAGACCTGGAACGCCTTAGAAGAAGCGATTTTGATTAACCGTTGCCCGAATGGGCATATTCGCGGCTTGCATGTGATCCACCCAGAAGATCGCATTGATGAGGAAACCCATCACAAAATGGAGGTCCGTTTTGAGCAGCGCTTAAAAGAGGTTGGAATCGAAGGAAAACTTTTCATCGTGAAAGGGGATATCACCAGCCGAATTTCCGAGCATAGCCTGCTTAGCGACTTGCTGGTGATGCGCTTAAACTTCCCTCCTAGCGGTGGGCTGATTGACCGGCTAACTTCAGGAATTACCTCGATTCTGCGCAGCGCAAAACGCCCTGTGCTCATGGTGAAAGAAAAAGTGTTACCACTTGAAAAGGCGTTGATCGTATATGAGGGAAGCCCAAAGAGCAAAGAAGCCCTTTTTATCGGGGCATATTATGCTGCCCGCTGGGGGACTCAATTGGCTTTATTTACGCTTGATGATGGCTCGGAAGCAACGGCAACCGAGATAAGCTACGCCAAAACTTACCTGCGAAAGCTCAATTTGGACTTTGAATACATGATTAAGCGGGACGAACCGTTAGTCGAAGCTATTCTGGAAACTGCCGGCAATGTGACCGCAACGATGATCCTTATGGGCGGTTATAGTGGGGATTCTATTTTTGATCGTATATTCGGTTCTCACGTTGATGCGCTTTTGAAAGAAACCCCACTGCCAATATTAATCAGCCAGTAAGAGCAAATTCACGCCAATGGGCATCTGGATGAGATTTTCTACCCGCTTTTTGACAGGAGCAGGGTAAAATTGAGTAATGAATCAAAAATCCAGTCATCTGCGCATCTCCGACTTGCGCGAAGAAAATCGACCGCGAGAGCGGCTGATTAGTGAAGGTGCCCAAGCGCTGAGCGACGGCGAGCTTTTAGCAGTCTTATTGGGCAGTGGTGTAAGCGGTAAGAATGCCATCGATTTGGGCAATCAAATCCTCAAAGAATTGGGTGGATTTACTGGGATTCATAGAGCCGATGTCGCTAATATTCAGAAGATACCCGGAGTGGGGCTCGCTAAAGCTGCGCGCATCAAAGCTGCGGTAGAGCTTGGCAACCGCTTAGCAAAGGACAATCCAGAAGAACAACTTATCATCCGCAGCCCAGAAGATGTGGTCAAGCTGGTTGGGCTGGAGCTGCGCGGTAAAGAGCAAGAAGAATTATGGGTGCTGTGGCTCAATGTGCGCAATCATGTGCTTGGCATCGATCGGCTGTATCGCGGTTCACAGGATACTTCCACTGTGCGTATAGGTGAGGTTTTTGCCCGTGCTATCCGCAACAGTGCCTATGCTATCATCGTGGTGCACAATCATCCTTCAGGAGATAGCAGTGAGAGCCCAGAAGACGTCAACCTTACACGCGCTGTTGTGGAGGCAGGTAAGCTGCTCGATGTACACCTCCTCGACCACATTATCATTGGTCAAAAGGATTACACCTCAATTAAAAAGAACCACCCAAGCTTATGGGCTTGAGATTAAACCTTCTTTTCAACAAACAATAAAAAAGCCAGTGCGAACAGCGGAGCACTGGCTTTTTTTCGCTTAGTTAGGTTTTACAAAGCAGCTCGTGGAGATGACACCTGGACCGGCATGCACCACAATAGCTGGTGGGCAGGTGTAGATAGGGATGTCTGGAAGGTCTAGTTTGTCCTGCAGCTCGGCAGCCAGCAGTTTGGCTTGGGATTCTGCACCCCCTTGACTGATGGTTAGATGTGCGTCAGGGTTACCTTTACAGATTTCAATATCCATTTCCACAATATTCGCAAGCGCCTGGCGTGCGGTACGCACTTTATCAAAAGGTTCAATTTGGCCATCAACGAAGGTAAGGATTGGCTTGATCTGCAGCATGCTACCAATCAAGCGGGACGCCCCGCCGATTCTGCCGCCTTTATAAAGATACTCTAAGGTATCCACCATAAAGTAAACCCGCTCGCGTGCTGTCATCGACTCTAAGTTTTGCAGTAAGGAATGGATATCCATACCCTCATCGGCCCAATGTTTAGCCTGCAGTACCATAGAGCCCAATCCGCCGGCAATACTTTTTGTGTCAATAATGTGAATATCGTCTGAATGAAATTCTTCGGCTGCCACACTGGCGCTGCGGAAAGTCCCGCTCAATTTTTGGGATGGCGCGATGACTAAGGCAGTATCCCCCGCTGAGAGGATGCTTTCATAGATGGGCGCGTAGAGCGTTGGGGGTGGGGCGGCGGTTTTTGGTAGCTCTTTGGAGGATAAGAGCTTTTCCATGAAGGTTTGCGTATCTAACTCATAGTCATCGTGGTAAGTTATCTCGCCAAAGATAATAATTTGTGGGAGCACGTGAATGCCTTGGGCTTTTAGCGTATCGGCAGGGATACCGCAAGTTGTATCGGCGATAATTTGGATCATAACGCTCCTTCGTCAAGATAAAATGACTCGCGTTCGTTATAAAACGAAACGATTATATAAATTAACACAAAAACTTGCTCAATGATATCAGTAAATATGCCGAAGTTTGCGCATTAATTCAAAAACTAAGCGAGCGCTTTTCCGCAATTCGGGCAGGTATTTTCCTGATTACCTAGAATAAAGCCGCAACTTGGGCAGGTTGTAGGTTGAGATTCTCCCAGGGGTGCCCCACAAGCCAAGCAGCTCGGCGCTCCCACAGGGTTTGCCGTCAGGCAGTAAGGACAAACAAGCCGTTTGAAGCGTTCCGATAGGGCGTACCCAGTGCCATGCTGCTGGGCAAATTCCTCAATTGCCTGCAGGACGTTCTCTTGCAGCTGCAGGGATTCAAGGTCTTGTGCCAAGTCATCGATACGATCGAGCAGGTTCCAAGGATTTTTAAGAGCACCCAAGGCAGTAACTCCCAGGCTGGCAGCAACGCCAAACCAAGCTTGCTTGCTGAGCTGCACACTCACACCGTCGGGTACCTTTTCTAAGATGACGGTTAATGCTGTTGGTCCGCCGGCAAGAATTTTCTCGCGGGTGGCAATTTGCACGGCTAAGTGCTTTCCATCACCGATGCGTTGTACCTGATAATTTCCGCGGTTAAAGTTTGCAACCAGCATGTCTGCCAACGCATTAGGGTTGAACTCTCCGTGGTATATCTTTGTTGTCATCGCCGTATCTGCCTTTATGTAGTTCGATTATAATCGGGTTAATACTTAGGAAGGAAAGATTATATGCGGTTTAGAAAGACACCTTGGATCATATTGCTCACAGCACTGCTGGTGATGGCGGGGGTCTTAGGCTTGAGCGTCTTGAGAACACCTCAGAGAACCGTGTATGCACAGTTTCCGACAGTTTCGATGTCAACGGTGACCAGTTCTCCGCGAGGACCTTATATTCGTGTTTTAGTCACCTCAACAGAGTATGATCCAATCAATGTGCGCTCAGGACCCAACTCAACCTATAAGCGGGTAGGAGCCCTGCTCCCAGGGCAGGAAGCCCCTGCCTTAGGTTACTATGGCGATTATATTCAAATTGAGTACCCCGGTGGACCAGGTGGAAAGGGCTGGGTATTTGCCAGTGTTGTGGATGTCATTGGCGGTCCAATCCCTCTTTTGGAACCACCACCAACAGAAACGCCAGCGGCAACTAATACCATTGATCCTACCTTAGCAGCACAGTTTATCATCACGGTGCAACCCACACGCTTGCCTACATATACAGAGCCACCACCATTGAATATTCCCACTTTTCAAACCGATTTGGGTACCACCGCGCCAGGTGGGTTACCTGTTGGCTTGGTTATTGTGGTTTTGGCAGGTTTGGGTGTGTTCCTGACGCTCATTGCAATCTTACGCCGTGGGTAAATAGGTCTATGGAATTTAAAACGGTTGCCACGAACCGCAAAGCGCGCTTTGAATATCAGCTTTTGGATACATATGAGGCTGGCTTGGTGCTGAAAGGCACAGAGATCAAGTCGGTGCGTAAAGGGCAGATCAGCCTCCAAGAAGCTTATGTGCGCACGGACGGCAAACAAGCCTGGCTGGTGGGCGCGCATATCGCGCCTTATGAAAACGCGAGTGCCTTCCAGCATGACCCGGATCGTGAGAAAAAACTGCTCCTCAATAAACGCGAAATTCGCGAACTCTACGATGCAGTGCGAATCAAGGGCTTGACGATTATTCCCGTCCGTGTTTACCTCAAAGGCGGGCACGCGAAAGTAGAAATTGCTATTGCCAAAGGGAAAAAGAAATATGATAAACGCGAAGCAATCAAAAAACGCGATTTTGAGCGAGAAGAGAGCCGTAATTGAGTGTTAATTGAGGACCATGTAGTATTCACCACGAGCTGTCTTTAGGTGTAGCAACCTGATACATTTTCGAAGGTAATGAGACTAAAAAGGTAAAATTTGCCCATGAAGTTCGAACAAAAGGTCAATCGTCGTGATTTTCTCAAGATAAGCGGAGTGATGCTGGGCGGATTACTCCTTCCGAGACCTAAAAGGTCACTTGCGAACCTGTTTCAACAGGCGGAATATCCACAAGGTGTAAGCTTAGGTCGTATTTGTGCTGGCGAGGAAGGCGCTTGGTTTCCCTTGAAGACCGAACCCAACGTCAATGCTCCCGATAGTAAGATCGTATGGCGCGATGAGGTGGTTATTTGGAAGCGGGAAGTGGTTGCTAACCAGCTGGATTACAACATTTATAACCAACGCTGGGTGGAGACCCCGGATGGATATCTCCATGTCTCTATGGTGCAGCCGGTCAAGAACCTGCCCAACCAGCCGCTGACAAGTTTGCCGATCAATCCGGATGGATCCAAAGGCATGTGGGTGGAGATTACCGTGCCCGTTGTCGATATCAAACCCACGCGGTTTCCCGCGGCTTCCTATTGGATTCGTGAGGTGAATAAGCCGCGTATCTATTACAGCCAAGTCTTTTGGGCTTATGACGTGCGCCAGGAAAATGGAGCCTGGGAATATTTGCTCATGGAAAAGTGGGGGGCTGAACCGGATTCTTACTGGGTAGATGCTACTGCTTGCCGCCAAATCATGCCGGAAGAAGTTACGCCGATTAGCCCTGATGTGGGAGATAAACTTATCAAGGTTAATATGACCTATCAGACCCTCTCCGCCTTTGAGGGCAGCAGGGAGGTCTATTTTTGCGAGGTCTCAACTGGCGGACCTGATGGTACACCTTTGGGTAATTTCCCGATTTGGCGCAAGATGATCTCGACGCACATGAGCGCCGGCGGGATGGTCGCTTATGATACTCCTGGCATTGGCTGGACCACGCTCTTTCATGGCGAGGGCGCTGCGATTCACGCTGCATTCTGGCATAATAATTTTGGCACAGCGCTTTCCCATGGCTGTATTAACTGCCGGCCGGAAGATGCCAAGTGGATCTGGCGATGGTCTAACCCGCAAGTGGGCTACTTCCCCGGCGAATTGACGTCCACTGATGGCGGGGCAAGCTCAACCCGAGTGGAAGTTTCCTATTGACGAAAAGCTTTGGTAAATTGAAAGTTTGGAGCCGGCTGGGAGCGCTAAAAGATGTTGCAGGTAGTTATTTATACAGCAGCTGGCTTACAGGCAGAAACTGATCGCATGCAGGCGACTCTTGCCGGTCTTGTGCAGAAATATCCTTATAGGCTTAATATTGTGGATATCAGTGACAATGCGTTCCTAGCAACTGCTTATCAGGGTAAGCTGCCCTGCTTAGAGGTGGGGACGATTACGTTTAGCCGCCAGGTTGGTTCTGGTACGCTTGACGATGCATTGGCAAAAACCCAAATGCGCGATCTAGAAAGCAAATCCTCTAAAAATAATCGTAAATTGCGCATAGCAAACGAACAGCCAAAGTTTAGCCCCTGGAATCGATTTTCGCTCTGGCTTAGCAAATATTATCTTTACGTTATTATAGGATTTTTGATTTTCGTTGTCGGATTAGCCTTCCTTGCGCCGGTGCTGATGGAATGGGGTTTGCCTGATGCGGCTCAAAACTTGTATACGATTTACCATCCATTTTGCCATCAACTCGCTTTTCGCTCGTTATTCCTTTTCGGTCAGCAACCCTTTTACCCGCGTGAATTAGCCGGGGTGGAAGGGATGGTATCTTATAGTCAAGCCAGTGGTTTGAACGAAAGCGATATGGCCGCTGCTTCAACTTTTCTGGGCAACCCAGAGATGGGCTATAAAGTGGCACTCTGCCAGCGGGATATTGCGATTCAATCGTCCCTGTTGATTTTTACGCTGGTCTTTGCGCTCGCTCAGCAAAAGATCAAACCTATCCCGATTTATATTTGGTTTATTTTCGGTCTCTTACCGATTGCACTAGACGGCTGTACGCAACTCCTTAGCCAGCTCGGTTTGCAAGGTCTGGCATGGCTGACACCGCACGAGAGCGCTCCTTGGCAGCGCTTTCTTACCGGTGCGCTATTTGGCTTCTTATCAGCCTGGTTTATTCTTCCAATTCTGCGCGAGAGCATGCTGGAGACTCGCTTTGCACTGGAGAAGAAAGCTGTTCTTGCGCAGCAAAGCAAGGAGATCGAAGGGCTTGCATGATTGCGCATAACAATAATGGCCTGCGTTATTACACTTTTGAAAGCTTTCCAGCTAATCGCGTCGACCATGGGCTTTATACCCGCTTAGGTGGCAAAAGCCAAGGACCCTATCAGGCATTGAATCTTGGCGGCACGGTTGGCGATAGACCCGAGGACGTGCTCACTAATCACCAGCAGCTTTTTGAGAGCTTTGGGAGGCCGTTCGAGAGCCGTTTTGACGTTTGGCAAGTACATGGTAAGACGATGCTTATCGCTCATCAGCCACGCCCGCGAAATCAAAAGCATCAACCAGCAGATGGCATTTTCACGGATAATCCTGAGGTTACACTCCTCATGCGTTTTGCTGATTGCGTTCCCTTGGTGTATTACGATCCGCAAAAGCACGTGGTTGGCTTAGTGCATGCCGGCTGGCAGGGAACGCTCCAACAAGTGGCTGCAGAAGGGGTGCGCATGCTGCAAGAGAAGTTCGATTCGGATCCTGAAGACTTGCTGGTCGGGATTGGACCTTCTATTTGCGGACATTGCTACGAAGTACGCGAAGATGTTTATAAACAATTTCTCAATGCTTTTGGGGCAGATGCTGATGCCTTTTTCACCAAACGGGAGGGCCATCTCTATTTAGACCTTTGGCTGGCGAATACTTATACACTACACCAGGCTGGCGTGCACAACATCGAGCAATCAAACTTGTGCACTGCAGAACATGTCGATGAGTGGTATTCCTACCGCAAGGAAAAAGGTATCACTGGACGCTTTGGAGTTGTGATAGCATTAAAACCATGAAATCCAGTGAATCCGAGCTTGTTGCTAAAATCCGCCAAAGGCTAGCCCAAGTGAATACGACGATAAGTGCTGCTTGCCAACGCTCAGGGCGCAGCGCTGATGAAGTAACACTCCTTACCGTGTCCAAGCGCCAGCCCGAAGAACTTGTCCGCGCAGCTTACGCTTGCGGACTGCGCCGTTTTGGGGAGAATTACGCCGAAGAAGCCGTGGCTAAGATGGATGCATTGGTAGATTTGACGGACATCCAATGGGAAATGGTCGGTCATATCCAAAGCCGCAAGGTGAAACTTATAGCCAACCGTGTGGTCAGAGTGCACTCTATAGATAGAAGTAAGGTGGCGCACCTTTTGGATCTAAACCGAGACCCGGGTTTACCAGCTTTACAAGCGCTGATTGAGGTCAATATCTCAGGTGAAACTAGCAAAGAAGGCGTGCCTGGAGAGGATTCAGCACGTTGGGGCGAACTTTTGCCCTTTGTGGACGAGGTGGTCGCCTACCCTGGATTGAAACTTACTGGTTTGATGACGATGCCACCGCTGCAGGATAATATGGAAGCCAATCGTGTTTACTTCCGCCGCTTGAGAGATCTACGGGATTATTTAAATGCGCAGCGGCAGGACTTAAATCTCCATGAGCTTTCAATGGGGACCTCGACTGATTTTCCAGTTGCCATCGAGGAAGGTGCAACGATCATTCGCTTAGGCGAAGCCATTCTAGGCCCTAGACCTACAACAGAGGAGCAATAATCCGTGAGAATCGCTTTAGTTTTTATTCAAACACTAGCACAGGTGTTGAGTGTGCTGGTAATCATTCACAGCTTGCTGAGTTTTATTTTGCCCTTCGATCATCCTGTCCGGCTGGCAATTGGTCGGATTATTGAGCCAATGTTGCAGCCAATTCGGCGGATTATGCGGCCAGTAGGCGGCTTGGATTTTTCCCCAATGGTTTTGTTATTGTTAATTTACGTGGTGGAGATTCTGCTCCAACAATTGATTGTGGCGATTTTTTAGGCAGACTTCCTTAGGCTTTGTAGAGAATGCGCCCGCAAGTTTTACAGTGCGCAAGGATATTTGGCGAGCGGGCGGCTTGCATATCCGCGGGGGAGATGGTCATCCCGCAAGCCTCACAACTTTCCTCAATAATTGCTGCCACTGCTTTACCGGCTTTCGTTTTGAGCAAAGATTCGTAGTGGGCTAATACATCCGAAGGCAGCGTTTGGATCAACGCTTCGCGTTGTGCATTCAAGCCAGTTAAGTCATTTTCAAGTTGATGTTTTTCCCCTAAGAGCAAAGATCCTTGTGTGGCTTTATTGCTCAGGCATTGTTGATAAGCTTGTTCAGCTTCCTCCAAGGTTCGTTGCGCGATTTCAAGCGCGAGCATCACCTCTAATTGCAGGTCTTCTAGCTCTTGGATTGACTTACGCAGAAAGTCAGCTTCAGATTGCAGGTCCTGGAGGTCCTTAGGGTTGCGGATTTTACCGCCAAAGAGTTGATTTTGGTTTAACTCTAACTTCATTCGTTTTGCGGCAACTTGCTGAGCTACATCACGCAACTTGCTCTGAGCTTGCTTTAGCTCCTGTTCAGCCTGCTCTTTAGCTTTTAGGCAAGCTTGGATCGCTTCATCGGAAGCTAAGTCAGCTTCGATTTGAGCGATGCGTTGGTTTATCTTTTGACGCTGGGTATCTATAGTTTGTAGACGGTACAGGCTAAAGGATAAGTTCATCGCTCCCTCCACGGATGCACTTCACTGGTGAGGAAATTTTATCATCTCACGTTGGCCTTTTCCTTTCAGTTTGCACAAAAGAACCAGAAATCTCGTATAAACATCAGAATGATATGATTAGAAAGTAATCCAATTCGATCTAGACAATTTTTTTAGCAGAAAGATAAGGGTTGCAAGAATATGGCGAAAATTATCGTAGTGAAACATAATCTCGGAGGTGGACAATGGAAAAAATACGGTTAGGTTATATTGGCTTGGGGAAGATGGGCAAGCCTATGGCAATCAATCTGCTTCGGGCAGGCTATCCGTTGATTGTTTATAACCGCTCGCAGGGAAAAGTGCAGGAGTTAGTCAGTATGGGTGCGAAGGCAGCGACTTCACCAAAACAGGTTGCGGCAGAATCCGATGTTGTTTTTACTAACTTACCGGATACGCCAGATGTGCTGGTGGTCGTTTTGGGCAAGGAGGGTATTATCGAGGGCGCCCATGAAGGTATGGTCTATATTGATCATTCCACGATTAAGCCTTCTGCCAGCCGTGAGATATATACTGCGCTCAAACCGTTGGGCGTGAGTGCCCTGGATGCACCCGTCAGCGGTGGGGATATTGGCGCGCAGCAAGGGACGCTGGCTATTATGGTGGGAGGCGATGCGGAGTCATTAGAAAAAGTGATGACCATTCTGAATGTGGTTGGGAAAACGATTACGCACGTCGGTGGACCGGGCAGCGGGCAGGTGGCGAAAGCCGCCAACCAGATTATGGTGGCGGCACAAATGGTAGCCATGAGCGAGCTATTGATTTTTGCCCAAAAAGCTGGCGCCGATCCACGTAAGGTGGTGGAAGCGATCAAAGGTGGCGCAGCGCAGTGCTGGACGCTGGATGTAAAGCCTCAACGCTTATTTAGCGGCAACCGCGAACCGGGCTTCCGTTCGGCTCTCCAGGCAAAGGACCTCAACATCATTATGGAAACGGCGCGGGAATATGGCATGTCGTTGCCCAGCGTTGCACTTGACAACCAACTTTATGCTGCCCTCTGTGCACTGAACTTGGGCGAACTAGACAATTCAGGCATAATCGCAGTAATAGAAACTTTAAATAACGTAGAGTTGCGCATAGATATTCAATGATTTGACAAGAAATCGTGAAAAACCTCATATGCAAGAGTATAATAGGTGAAAATTGGTGTTGAGGATGATAAAGGAGAAATTATGAACTTTGAAACAATCAAACCGCTTCTCAGAGAAGGTCAAAAATCGAAAATTGTTTTACTGGTGATGGATGGGTTGGGCGGTTTACCCATGGAAGAAGGCGGGAAAACCGAGCTAGAAACTGCGCGTACTCCTAATATGGATGCGCTGGCTGCGAAATCGGTGTTGGGTTTACATCACCCCTTGCCGTTAGGTCTGACACCGGGCAGCGGTGCCGCGCATTTAGGTTTGTTTGGCTATGACCCGATTAAGTTTGAAATTGGACGCGGGGTGCTCTCTGCCTTAGGCGTGGACTTTGACTTGCAGAAAGGCGATGTAGCTGCGCGTGGCAATTTCTGTACGGTAGATCAGGACGGCGTAATTACCGATCGGCGTGCAGGGCGCATTCCAACTGAAATTGGCGAGCGGTTATGCAACATGCTGATGGAAAAAGTGAACATTCCAGGTGTGCAAGTGATTTTACAAGCAGAAAAAGAATACCGCTTCGTGTTAGTCTTGCGCGGAGAAGCGCTTAGCGGGGAGGTAAGTGACACCGATCCTCAGATGGTAGGGAAAAAGCCTTATATAGCCGAAGCGATGGCGCCAGAAGCTGAAAAGACGGCAGAATTTGTACGCGAATTTGTGCGCCAAGGGACGGAAATCTTGGCGAATGAACACCCCGCTAATTGTTTCGTCTTGCGCGGCTTTGCGCAATTGCCCAACTGGCCTACCTTCAATGAGGCTTGGGGCTTAGATGCTGTGGCGATTGCGCAATACCCCATGTACCGCGGTGTCGCGAAAGTTGTGGGTATGACCGTCTTGCAAGCAGCTGCTTCTATGGAAGAAGAAATCAGCATGCTGGAGCAGAATTGGGATAATCACGATTTCTTCTTTGTGCACATGAAAAAGACCGATAGTTATGGTGAAGATGGCAACTTTAATGCCAAAGTCGATATCATCGAGCAGGTTGATGCCTTAGTGCCGCGCATCTTGGCGCTCAATCCGGATGTGCTCATTATCACAGGGGATCACTCCACACCTGCTAAGCTGCGTTCCCATTCTTGGCACCCAGTACCAGTGCTGCTCTACTCTCCGGATAGCCTACCGGACGGCATCACCAGCTTTGGTGAACGGGCTTGCGCCCATGGCAGTATGGGCTCGCGGTTTGAAGCGACCGACCTGATGCCTTATGCGATTGCACACGCCCAACGATTGGATAAATTTGGCGCATAAGCGCATAGTTTAATTCTAATGAGGCTGGCACAAAAGTCAGCCTCTTTTAGTGTTTATTTTGTCCGAATCTAAAGCGAATAAGTATCTGGGCGCCGATCCATGAACAGGTTGTTCCGTGGGGTGAAGAACTTATCGCTTGCTTGCTCCGGGTTGACCTCAACGATCTTCAAGTTTGTGCCTTCTTCGGGGGCTGAAGCTAATTTTTGCCCTTTAGGACCAATAATCTGGGAAGAACCTGTGAAATGGAGGGATTGCCGCGTGCTCGTCTCGCTGCCTGTGCGGTTAGCAGTGATGCTGAACACGGCATTCTCCAAGCTGCGCGTGACCATAGCTGCTTGGCAATAGGGCAGTACTAAGTTGGCAGGATGGCAGATGACCTGAGCACCTTGCAGAGCTAAGGTGCGAGCAGCTTCTGGGAAAATCCAATCGAAGCAGATCATCATTCCAAAGCAGGTTGACTGGAATTCAAAAACCGGGAATCCAAGTTTCCCTGGAAGGAAAAAATCCTTTTCGGTGTCGAAGAGATGCACTTTGCGGTAGAGCGCTAAGACGCCATTTTCCGTAACTGCCGCAGCGGAGTTGTAGGGACCTTCTGGCGCCCTTTCGGCAAAGCCGCAGACGATGCAGGCATGCTGCTTGGCAGCTAAGCTAATTAAGCCGGAAAGAAAAATACCTTTTCCATCGGCGGGCTCGCTCACCATTTCCAGTTCTGCGCGGTCCTCGAATAGATAACCGGAGTTTGCCAGCTCTGGTAAGACCAGCAAGTCGAAAGTACTCTCAGCTAGGGCTGATTGGATCAATGAAAGGTTGCGCTTGGGATCTAAACGAGTTGGAGCAAATTGTAAAAAGCCAATCTTCATGTTACTCCAGTGCTATAATGAATTTAATTAGTCTTAGTGTATTGCAAGGAAGATAAGATGTCAAAACTTCATGAAGCGCTGTTATATGAACAATTGCCAGAAAATAAGGTGCGTTGTCATTTGTGTGCGCACAAGTGCCTCATTGGCGAAGGCCGCAGAGGGATCTGCCAGGTGAAAGTCAATCACGGGGGCAAGTTATACAGCTTGACCTATGGAAAGTTGATTGCAGCGCATGTTGATCCCATTGAGAAAAAGCCGCTATTTCATTTTTACCCTGGCAGCAATTCGTTTTCGATTGCCAGTGCAGGCTGCAACTTCCGCTGTGAGTGGTGCCAAAACTGGGAGATATCAAAAGAATATGACCAAGAATCCATTGCTGGCACCCCGGAAACCCCGCCTGAAGCGGTGATTGCTTCCGCCAAACGCTCGCATTGCCAAAGTATCTCCTATACTTATACGGAGCCGACGGTCTTTTTCGAATATTCTTATGACGTTTCCAAATTAGCCCATGCTGCAGGGCTGAAAAATGTGTATGTGACTAACGGCTACATGAGCCAGGAGATGATTGACTTATATAGTCCGCTGCTCGACGCTGCGAATGTGGATATTAAAGCCTTCACCGATGAAGCCTATCGGAAGTATATCGGGGCACATTTGCAGCCAGTTCTGGATGCCTGTGTGGCGCTCAAGCAAGCCGGCGTGTGGCTGGAAATTACCACGCTGCTTATTCCAGGCGTCAATGATGATGAATTGCAATTGAAGAACCTCGTGCAGTTTATTGTCGAGAATCTTGGTGCGGAGACGCCTTGGCACGTCAGCCGTTATTTTCCGCATTACAAATTCAACGCGCCAACCACGCCTTTAGCGAGCATCGAGAAAGCGATTAAAATTGGGCAAGCGGCTGGGCTAAAGTATATCTATGGCGGTAACTTTCAAGGCGCAGCTGATACGATTTGCCCGCAGTGCCAAACTGTGTTGATTGAGCGCTACGGGATGAGCGTCTTACGCAATCGCATCAAAGAAGATAATACTTGCCCGGTTTGCGGTTACAAACTCGCTGGTGTAGGGATGAGCGGAAAATAAGCGTTAACCCCGGGCTTAGAGCGGTGGTACGAGAGCGGCAAACTCGCCGGCTCTCACCATTTCAATGAGGCTATCCAAATAGGGGTAGAGCACTGTATCTTTAGGGACGAAGGGTACGGCTTGCCGCACCAGATGGTAAGCCTGCCCGCTGATTTGCCCAAGCTGCAGTTCCGGGTGCTTGTTGAGGCGGAAATCCACAGCTTGCGCCGTGCTCATAAGTTCAATAGCCAGGATCACAGAAAGATTTTCGAGGATATCGCGTACATGCCGGGCAGCATTAGGCCCCATGCTAACGTGGTCTTCCACATTGCCTGAGGAAGGAATATTATCTGTGCTGGCGGGGTGAGAGTAAGTTTTGTTCTCTGAGGTGAGGGCTGCAGCAGTGTATTGCAGCAGCATAAAGCCCGAGTTGAGCCCACCGTGCTCCGTTAGGAATGGCGGGTAAGGCAATTCTGCTTCGGATTTATCGACTAATTTGGCAATGCGCCGCTCGGACATGTTGCCGAGATCGGTGAGGGCGATGCCCAAGAAATCCAGAGCCAAGGCTAAAGGCTCGCCATGGAAATTTCCTCCAGAAATCACCATCGGTTCGCCGGATTCATCTTCGAAAATGAGCGGGTTATCTGTAACCGAATTAAGCTCAGTGCTCATTACTGACTTGGCATAGTCAATGGCATGCTGGACAGCGCCATGCACCTGCGGGATGCAGCGTAGGGTATAAGCATCCTGGATATTTTTAGAGTCGTCCGGGCGGGTGAGCTGGCTGCCAGCCAAGATGGTGCGTAATTGGGCAGCGGTTTCGGCTTGACCTGGTTGCGGGCGCAGATTGTGGATAGTAGCATCAAAAGCCCGCAAGGTGCCATTTTGGGCTTCAAGTGTCAGTGCTGCCGCCAGGTTAGCAGTTGTCATCAGCACTTGTGCTTGGGTGCAGGCTTCTGCACCCATGGCAGTCATCAGCGTGGTGCCATTGGTGAGGGCTAAGCCCTCCTTGGCGGAGAGTTTGATAGGAGTCAACCCCAATTGTTGCAGTACTTCTGCTGCGGGTATGCGCTTGCCCTGATAAAGCACTTCCCCTTGGCCGATAAGGGGTAGAGACATGTGGGCCAAGGGAGCCAAATCGCCGCTGGCGCCTAACGAACCTTTTTCGGGTATGACTGGCAAGATATTGCGGTTGAGCAGTGCCAGGAGCAACTGCAGCGTCTCCAGGCGGACACCGGAATATCCGCGGGCTAAGGTGTTAGCACGGATGAGCATCATGGCGCGGACTGTCAAGTCTGGTAGTTTATCTCCTACGCCGACGGCATGGCTAAGCAGGATATTTTCCTGCAGCTTTTCAACCTCATTTAAAGGAATCAGGCGGTCTTTAAAGGCGCCAAAACCGGTATTGATGCCATAAGCCACCTCGCCTTTTGCCAGCAAGCGGTCAACTGCCTGGGCAGAAGCTTGGATAGCTGGGATGGCATTCGCAGCCAAGCGCACAGTGATTTCTGGGTGATGGGCAACTTCAATGACTTGATCAAGCGTAAGGGTGGTTCCATCGATGGTGAGTTCGTGGATCAAGGGGTTCTCTCCTTTGCTCGAAGCCTTCTTAGGCTTCCGAAATAATCACGGTGAGGAGTTTGACGGCTGGGGCATTCAGCTGGCTTGGATCGCGAGGGGGGATCGCAAGTAGCACGTCCATGCCAGAGGTCACCTGACCAAAAATCGTATGTTTGCCATCCAGCCAAGGGGTGGGGACGTGGGTGAGGAAGAATTGGGAGCCGTTGGTATTGGGACCAGCGTTTGCCATCGAAAGCACGCCGGGTTTATCATGCCTAAGCGAGGGGACAAATTCGTCCTTGAAATGATAGCCTGGTCCACCTCGGCCGGTTCCGGTTGGGTCGCCGCCTTGCGCCATAAAATCTTTGATTACGCGGTGAAATATGGTGTTATCGTAGAAGCCTTGGCGGGCAAGGAAGACGAAATTATTAACAGTATGGGGGGTTTTATCGGCAAAAAGTTCTGCAATAATGTCGCCTTTTTCGGTGTGAAAGGTTGCTGTGTACTTTTTGGTTGGGTTTAGCTGCATTGCAGGTTCAGATTTCCATTGGAGCATTAGGTATCGCCTCTTTTTAGGCAATTGTAGCATCATAGAGGTTTTAATTCAGCCTCAATATGTTATGAAGTTATGGTTAATAAGCGGAATTAGCGGGGATTGAGTTGCTATCCTTTTACTGAACCCCCCAACATTCCCTGAATGAAAGAGCGCTGGAAGAATATATAAATCAGCACAGTAGGGAGGGCGACAATGAGCGCGCCCGCTGCAAGCAAGGGAATATTGGCGGTGTATTTACCTTGGAAAAATGCCAAACCCACAGGCAGCGTGCGCAAGGCTTCATCTTGGACCAACACTAAAGCGAGTAGGAATTCATTCCAGGTCCACATAAAAATTAGCACGGTGAGCGTGGTGACCGATGGACCCGAGAGCGGCCAAAGCACTAACCAAAGAGTTTGCCAGCGGTTGCAGCCATCAATTGTGGATGCATCGATTAACTCCTGCGGAGCGTTTTCGAAAAAGGAAGTCATCCAGAGCGTGCCAAACGAAACGCTCAACCCAATCTGGGGCAAAATCAAAGCCCAAATCGTATCACGCAGGTGAAGAAGGTCCATAAACTGGTAAAGAGGGATGATTACCGCTTCAAGTGGAACCATATAGCCAATCAAGATCATGGGGAAGAGCCATTTTCTGCCTGGCAGCGGCAGTAAACCAAAGGCATAACCACTTAGAATGGATAAGAATACGCTGACGATGACAACTGCAACCGCAACGATGGCGCTATTTTTAAAGAAAATGTTGAAGCGGCCTAGCTGCCATGCCTGGATGAAATTATCCAACCGCCAGGTCTCTGGCAGGCTGAAGGGCCCTTGGATTACTTCGATATCCGTTTTGAAGGCGCTGAGGACCGCACCAGAAATTGGTATGAGCACAACCAGCATAAAGAGAGTGAGCAGCAAATAGCGTGGAAGAAGGGCTTTCCAGCGTTTATTCATTCCAGCTCCACAGTCTGAGATTGAAAGTGACGAATGAGCAGGGAAATGGCTAAAATAATCAACATCAAGACAGTGGCCAAGGCTGCCGCGTAACCGGTTTGGTTTTGCAGGAAGGCGGCGCGGTAAATCACGATGCCAGCTACGAGAGTGGAATTGCCGGGACCGCCGCGCGTGGTCACGTACACCAGGTCGAACACGCGCAGTGCTGCAATAATTGTGGTGATCATCGCGACGACAATCTCGGGACGTAAGCTGGGGATGGTGATATGAATCAACTGTTGAAAGCGGCTGGCACCATCTAAGCTGGAAGCTTCGTAGTATTCTTCGGGGATACGCTGCATACCAGCTAAAAAGAGGATCATACAGAAGCCGTATTCCACCCATGTAGCAATGGAACCTACAGCGGGAAGTGCTAAAGTAAAATCGCCTAACCAAGCACGCGTCAGATGTCCCAAACCGAGTGCGCGCAGCGCCAAATTTAACGGACCAAAAGTTGGGTTGAAAATCCAGCGCCAAATCACTCCTACAACCACCATACTGATCACTTGAGGTAGAAAAAGGACTGTGCGGAAGAAGTTCATTCCAGGTAGCTTACCTCGTCCGAGGAGTGAAGCTAGAGCCAGCCCAATCAGGATAGGAATGAGACAATAGAAGATGATAAAAACCAAGTTATGCGAGAACGCACGGAGGAAATCATTATCGGTGAAAAGTCGGGCGTAATTTTCTAACCCGACGAAGATTTTTTCGCTACTAAATCCATCCCAGCGATAAAAGCTGGTACGAATTGTCTCCAGAATGGGGATAAAAGTGAAGACCAAGTAAACTAGCAATCCCGGGAGCACATAAAGCCACCCCTTCCACTTTTTTTCTCCTGGGTAGGCTCGGTTAGGTTGCATGGTCAAAAGAAAAGCTGGCGCACTTTAAGGCGCCAGCTGAAGTATTCGCTATTTTATTGAATCCAGATAAGCGGCGTAATCCTTTTGGACGGCGGCGGTAAATTCTGCCGGTGTGCTCATCCCACCGAGTAGCTTTTGCAGTTCGGCAACCAATGTGTCATAAAAAGTTGGCGTTGCCCAATCAATGAAGTGCCCGACGGCGTTGTTTGTATTGATCGTCTGCCAGGCTATGAGCGTGTCGCCAAACAGGTTGTCAGTTTCGATGCCGGCGTCCTCAGGTAGGGACATAGCGGGCAGCATGCCGGCTTTAGCCCAAAGCTCCGCAGCGCGCGGGCTGACCATCCAGTTGAGGTATTCAGCAGCTAAATCGGCTTTATCTGTGGTCTTGCGGATCGCAAAAGGAATGCCCACCCCGCCAATGGCCATGCTGGACTTGCCTTCGAAAGGTGGCAGCAGAAAGAAACCAAACTGCTGATCAGTATCTGTCACTAGCTCTCCCGCTAACCAAGAGCCAGTGATAGTCATGGCGCCGTTTCCTGCTTTAAAGAGCAAGTTACTATCGTCATAGCCAATGCCAGCGTAACCTTCGGTGAAATAACCGGAATTAGCCCAATTGAGCAAGATTTCAGCCGCTTTTTGGTTTTCGGGTATATCGAAGGAGACATTGTTCACACCGTAAACTAGGTTATTGATGTACTCGGGGGTGACGAGCAAATGCTGAATTGCGCTGAACTCATGGATAGCATTCCAGCCATCCAAGCTGCCAAAAGATATAGGCGTGATGCCAGCTGCCTTGATCTCAGCAAGCAGACTTTCAAATTCTTCAAAAGTCTGTGGGACCTGCCAGCCATGCTCGGCAAAAATACCTTTGTTGTAGTAGACACCTACCACCTCGGCGGTTGGGCTGACGCCGTAGAGGTTGCCTTGACCGAAGGTTTTACCATCGGGTGTGAAGCTGTTACGGCTGGTGACGGAAGTGGAGAAGATGCTGCCCCAACCATACTGCTCACTGTAAGCATTCAGCGGGAGTAGCAGGTCAGCTTGCACCATGGCGCCCATATCGCTGCGGCCTTGATTGACCTGTGCCACATCCGGTCCATTTGGTTCAGTGAGGGCTAACTTGAGAGTAACTTTTAGATCGTCCAGCGTTTTGACAACGCGTTCGATCTTGACGCCGGGATGAGCTTGTTCAAACTCGGCGTTGAGCGTTTCCATCACGTGGCTTTCCACGTCGCGGTAGAACTGATCCCAGACAACGAGTGTGGTCGCCGTGGATGAGGATCCATCCGTTGGTTCTGGACTTACTGGAACTGCGCTGCCGTTGCAAGCAACGAGGAGGAGTGCAGTAATGATTAAAATGGGGGTAAGAAAATGAAAACTTTTCATTGTTCTCCTTATCTTTCTAATTCTCAGCACAATCTTACCAGATTGCTCCAGAATTTAATAGACTTGAGCAGATTAAACTGTTGCCACTCCAACATTAATTTAGGTTTCATAAGAGGTGTAAAATAATGTATACTAGCATAAATTACAATTAAAAAGTGTGGTTCTCATGGCAGAGCACAAGAGATTAAAAGTTCTCCCCATCGTTTTATTTACATTTTTTACGCTTTTGCTTTTGTACTTGAATGTCAAAGGTTTAATTTACTCCATAGAAACTATGTCTTTCTGGGGTTTTCCTGAAATTAGCCAATTAGCTTCAGGGGGCGACAAACAAGCAAAGTTGGAAATAGAAAAATGCCCGATCTTTATTAAGCCGGGTGAGACAAAGTATCTTATCGCCAAAGCCACGAATATTTCCGATCAACCCATCAAACGTATTATCCAAACAGTGATTAGCTACCCAGAGAAACCTTATGGGTTTGTGCTCCGCCGAAAGGTAGTAGAAATTGAATCTGGTGGGAGTGACACATTCACCAGAGATCTTACAGAAAGGAACCTAATTGATGGAAAACGCATCCAAATAAGGGTTTACTTAGGGGATGAAATTACATCTTTTCCTTATCACACAGAGACTTGCCGCGTAATTAAGTTTGGGATAGGCTCACTTTCGAGTAGTGCTTCAGGGGCTCTCGTCATAACTGTATCATTATTGGGAATGATTGCAAGCGGTTTATGGTTTACAAAGTTGGATCAAGGTAATATTAATCCTTTTAGACCAAAGCGGTTGATTGTATTTGTTTTTTTAGTCAGCTTGCTTATGACCATGGCGACACTGATAGATTCTTGGTGGATCGGCTTACTTCTGCTCATTATTATTGTTGAAGGCGTACTTTCTTTTGCACAGGAAGCTCTAAACAAGAAAAATGTGAGGTAGTTCGAGGTACCTTGTTTTATTCTTCTCTTTGGAAAATTTCTTTCCTAATCCTCATTGTCGAATTGAATATTTTAATATTGGAATTATGCAGTTTAAATAAAACATGCGCTTTTTTGTGTAAATAGCTAAATTAGAACTTCGATTATAAATGGTCACATATACAAAAAAGGAGAAAATATGGAACAAGAACGAAAAACACCCAACCTGCGTGACGCTTTTATGCACCTATCGTGGCAGCTTCTGGAAGTAACCCAAAACGCTGCCATCGCTGCAGCTCGCAAAGCTGGTAAAGGCGATAAAAACTTAGCCGATCAGGCGGCTGTAGACGCGATGCGCAACACGCTTGATCACATGACAGGCTTTTGCAGTAACATCAAAATCGGTGAAGGAGAGCGTGATGACGCCCCAATGCTTTTTATTGGTGAGCGCTTAGGCAGAGGACAGATTAGCATCGATATTGCTGTGGATCCGCTCGAAAACACAAATGCAACCGCGGATCTCAAGCCTGGGGCAGTTTGCGTTCTCGCCGCTTCAGCGCAGGGCGGGCTGATCGAAGCCTCGGACACATATATGGATAAGCTTTGCGTGGGGAAAGAAGCTGCACCTTACATTGATATTTTGCAGCCACCCGAAGAAAATATCTACCGCATTGCTAAAGCCTTAGGTCGCGAAGATCTCTCACAGCTCACAGTGACCATCCTAGACCGCCCGCGGCATGAAGAGCTGATTAGACGCGTGCGTGCAACCGGTGCAAGAGTTAATCTCATTGCTGATGGTGATTTGATGCCGTGCATATTTACTTGTTTCAAAGGCGCAGGCGTGCATGCCGTGATGGGAATTGGTGCAGCACCCGAAGGCGTTATCTCTGCAGCGGCGATCAAATTATTGGGTGGCGGGATGCAAGCGGTCTTCAAGCCTAAAAATGAAGCAGATCGCGAGCGGTTGCTGCGTATGGGCATCAAATTGGACCATGTCTACACTCCTGATATGCTGGCTCCGGGAGAAAATTTGATTTTCTGCGCCACGGCGGTTACACCGATTTTGACCACGACCAAAGCAGTTCTAGAAGGGGTTAGCTTTTTCCCTGGTGGAGCAAAAACCAACAGCTTGGTAATCTCGAACGGCTTTATGAATTTTGTGCCTACTACGCATGTGTTGGATGGGGACACTTTTGTGCGCCAAGGAAGTGAATTTCGCTTGTGGTAAGTACCAAAGACGTGAGTCTGGGATGTTTTGACAGCTTGGAGCGGGATGGTATACTTGCGCTGAAATTTTAGATGAGGTTTATGATGAAAACAGCTTTAATCACGGGTATTACCGGCCAAGATGGATCCTATTTAGCCGAGCTGTTGCTTAACAAAGGATATGAAGTGCACGGCCTCATTCGTCGCGCGAGCACTTTCAATACCCGGCGTATTGACCATCTCTATCACGACCCGCATGGCAATGGCGAAATGCCAAAGTTGTTCCTCCACTATGGTGATATGGGCGCCACAGACACCTTGTTGGATGTGATTTACACAACCAAGCCTGATGAGATTTACCACCTGGCGGCACAGAGTCATGTGCGTGTCAGTTTTGATATGCCCGAATATACCGGTAATATCACTGGCTTAGGTACCACCCGTATATTAGAGGCTATTCGTAAGAGCGGCTTGAAAACCCGCTTTTATCAAGCTTCTTCCAGTGAGCTCTTTGGCGATGCTAAACCGCCTCAGAATGAGGAAACGCCTTTCCGCCCGCGCAGCCCATACGCTGCAGCCAAGTTGTACGCCTACTGGATGGCAAACAACTATCGTGAAGCCTATAACATGTACACCGTCAATGGTATTCTTTTCAACCATGAGTCACCCCGCCGGGGAGAGACCTTTGTGACGCGTAAAATTACGCGAGCTGTGGCTGCAATCCGAGCTGGCAAGCAGAATAAACTTTTCTTGGGCAATTTAGATGCTAAACGAGACTGGGGTTATGCCCCAGAATATTTAGAGATGATGCACTTGCTGCTTCAGCAAGACGAACCCGATGATTTTGTGATTGGCACAGGTGAAGCACACTCTGTCCGCGATTTTCTGGATGAAGCTTTTGGTTATGCAGACATGGATTGGCATAAGTATGTGGAAATCGATCCGCGCTATTTTCGTCCTACTGAAGTGGACTATCTCCTTTGCGACCCCACCAAAGCACGCACAAAATTAGGCTGGGAGCCAAGAGTGAAATTCCACGAGTTGGTACGCATCATGGTCGATGCCGACCTTGAGCTGGCTGGTCTGAGCATCCCTGGGGAGGGCAAACGGATCGTAGATGAAAAGTTTGGAAACTGGCATCGCTGGGAAGACCAAGTGATTAGTATGGATCAATTAACCACTGGATAATGAATATGTTATAATAAATGCCCACGGAGGAGTAATCCGGTTTGGCTAACAGAGATGGATTGGAAAGGCTGAGACGATCCAGAGCGGAAGAATCGGGTGAAGTCGCCGTGAGAACAGCTGAAGAAATCCTGTGAGGAGAGTAGAACAGCTCGGGAGCGCCCGTTAACGCGCAACCCAAGTGCACTAGTTCTTACTAGTGAATTGAGGTGGTACCACGGAAGCAAACTTTCGCCCTCAACGGACGAAAGTTTTTTATTTAATGACTAAGGAGTAATGATGAAAGAACTGCCTAAAGCTTATGATTTTCATGATTATGAGGAGAAGATCTACCAGGATTGGGAGAGCAAAGGCTATTTTAAGCCGTGGAACGATCCGAACAAACCTGGGTTTGATCCTACGATCGAGCCGTTTGTGATTGTGATCCCGCCGCCCAATATTACTGGCGCGCTGCACTTAGGGCATCCACTCTTCGTTGCCACCGAAGATCTAATGATTCGTTACCATCGGATGAGGGGTGAGCCCACGCTCTGGGTGCCAGGCACCGATCATGCGGGTATTGCTACACAATTGCAAGTCGAAAAGCAATTGGCGAAAGAAGGCTTGACCAAGGCAGATTTAGGGCGGGAAGCTTTCGAACAGCGTGTTTGGCAATGGAAAGAGCAATATGGCAGCCAAATTACCCGCCAAATCCGGCGGTTAGGTGCCAGCTGCGATTGGGAGCGCGAACGTTTCACGCTCGATCCGGGGCTCTCACGCGCTGTGCGGGAGGCTTTTGTGCGCCTGTATGAAAAAGAGCTGATATACCGCGGACCGCGTATGATTAATTGGTCCCCTGGTTTGATGACGGCTGTTTCTGATTTGGAAGTGGAATATTCAGAGGAGCCTGGCACTCTGTATTACTTCAAATACATGTTGGCAGATGAGTCAGGCGAATATGTTCCTGTTGCGACCACGCGACCGGAAACTATTTTAGGTGATACGGCAGTGGCAGTTGATCCTGATGATCCTCGCTATCAAAAACTGGTGGGCAAACAGGTGGTTGTGCCTATGCTCGGAAGGGTTATTCCAGTGATAGCAGATAACTACGTAGAGCGCGAATTTGGCACCGGTGCTCTCAAAATCACACCTGGGCATGACCCGAACGATTACGAGATTGGTCAGCGCCACGATTTACCCTTGATCAATATTTTGAATAAAGATGCAACGCTCAACGAAAATGCCGGTCCATACGCTGGCTTGGATCGCTTTGAAGCGCGCAAAAAACTTTGGGAGGACATGCGTGCAGCAGGCTTGGTCATCAAGGAAGAACCATATATCTTGAGTGTGCCTCGGTCGATGCGCGGCGGCGAGATTATTGAGCCACTGGTATCAACCCAATGGTTTGTGAAGATGGATTCATTGGCTAAGAAAGCAAAAGCTGCCGTAGAAGCTGGGGATGTTGTGTTTGTCCCTGAGCGCTTTACCAAGGTTTTTCACAACTGGATGGATAACATTCAAGATTGGTGCATCAGCCGGCAGCTGTGGTGGGGGCATCGTATTCCTGTGTGGTACTGCCAGGATTGTGATGAAGTGATTGTGGCACGCGAGACGCCGACGCAATGCCCCAAGTGTGGCAGTACTAGATTGGAACAGGATCCAGATGTATTGGACACCTGGTTTTCTTCTGGGCTGTGGCCCTTCTCTGTTTTTGGCTGGCCAGATGAAACCCCCGATTATCAATATTTTTACCCTACATCGGTGCTCGAAACGGGTTATGACATCATCTTCTTCTGGGTGGCGCGCATGATTATGGACGGGCTCGAGTTTACCGGCAAAGCGCCATTTCACACTGTTTATTTGCATGGCATTATCCGCGATGAAAAAGGCGAAAAGATGAGCAAGACAAAGGGCAATGTGATTGACCCATTGGAGCTGATGGATGCAATGGGCACAGATGCATTGCGCTTTACGCTGCTGGTTGGTTCCACACCAGGAAATGATATGAACGTCTCAGTAAAGAAAGTGGAAGCCAACCGCAACTTTGCCAATAAGGTGTGGAACATCGGACGCTTCGTCATCAGCGCCATTGATAAGGTTGGAGAGACGCCAACCGAAGAACCGATTTGGACGTTGCCCGACTCCTGGATCTGGGCACGGATGAAACAAGTGGTTAATAACGTCAATGATTTATTTGAAAATTATCAGTTTGGGGAAGCAGGCAAACAAATTTATGAATTCCTCTGGAATGATTATGCCGATTGGTACATTGAGATTGCAAAGCGGCAATTAGCTCAGGGCGGTTCGCGGGCATACTTCACTGCTTTTGGCTTGGCGCGCGTGCTGGATATTATGCTGCGCTTGTTACATCCATATACGCCATATGTTACCGAAGCCCTGTGGAGATACCTGAAAGAAGCTTGTATCGCCACGGATCTTCCAGCTGGACCGCGCTCTGGCTGGGAGGATGCATTGATCGTGGCAAAGTGGCCTGAGCGCTACCTAATAGATAGATGGGACGAAGAGTTCATTAAGGATTTTAGCTTGATACAAGATATTGTCCGCAGTATCCGCAACGTGCGCTCGGAGTATAAGATCGCGCCGGCGCGAAGGCTGGAAGCCATTTTGGTCTCGGAAAATATGCAGATATTGCTAGAATCTCAGAAGTTAGTCCTCTGCGACTTGGCTGGGCTGGATGAGGAAGAAACTCAAATAAATACACACAAACCAGATGGCTTAGAGGGCATGGTAAGTTTAGTGGTCAGCGGGGTGGAAGTCTATCTCAACATCGTTGGTGGAGGGGATGATGAGGCTGAGCGTGCCCGGCTGGAAAAAGAATTACAGGAATTAGAGAATCAGATTGCGCGCTTAGAAGCTCTGCTTGCGGGTCCATTTGCCCAAAAGGCGCCGGCTAAGATTGTCGCAGCGGAACGTGAAAAACTAGAAAGTTACCGTGTGAGTGCGCAAAAAATCCGTGAGCAGCTTTCTCAATAGGAACTGAGAAAATAAAAGTAGGAGATGTGTTGGTCGCATCTCCTACTCTCTTTAGTAACTATGGCTAGGCAGAAATTCGCTGCGATTCGAGCTGCATGATCCGCCGTAAGACAGCGAGCGAAACCCCGTAAGTTGAATCTATACCGAAGTAAGAGAGTGCGCCTGCACCTAAGTTTCTCCCTTTGGTCATGGGGGTATCAGATGCGTAATGTAAGATCCCCACGTCAAAGGGTACTTTATGGAGGTTGACGATTTCATTTACTGGATGGCGTTGGGGGCGAAAGAGCTCATAGACAGCAGAAAGATAAGGGCCAGCCTCCATCTCGATGTCGGTATACCCTTCCCTGTAGACCACATCCATGATGGTTGCGTTTTGAAGGAAAGTTCCCCACACTGAGACAGCTTTTTGGTTATCCAAAACAGTTCCGAAGATGAGATAGAGCGAGACATCTGCAGCTTGGAAGGTATTATTGAAAAGGTAGGTGTTCTTGCTGTGCTCGTCGTAAACGACATTCGGTATGATCACATCTCCTCGTACGCCGTTGAGGCTGGCAGCTTTACCCATGACATAAATCCCAAGAATCTGGCTGGCATTTTCAGCGATCTTGGTGAGCAGGTGATAAGCAGCAAAGCCTAAGGGGTAATCGATATTGACGATGATGGCATCGCTTTGCCTCAGGAATTCCCACTCGGAACAACCAGGCTGGGCGCAAGGCGCGATGCGTGGGTCGATACTTTGCGGATCCAGCATGGAGAGATCAAAAACTTGTGCTTCAGTATCAAAGGCATGCACGCTGGGGAAGCGGAAAATGCCGCGAGCTTGTTCGAACGCGATTTGTTCCTGAATCAAAGCTTTCCCTTGTGGCGTTGATTGGTATTTCTTCATGACGTAATAAAAGAAGTTTTGTCGGCTTCCTTGCACTGTTCTTCTCTTTATATTTTCCCATTCCTCGCGCAATGATTCTTGTCCAGATTCTTCGATAAAATCAACTAACTCTTTTTCCTTGCTTAAAGCAAAACCTGAAAGAATGTTCGCCAAACTGTGGGTATTAGAAGAAACGAAGTAGATTGGTCGGCTGTTTATTTGTGGATACTGACTTTCCAGATGTTCCCACCAGATTTCAGTTGCTTTACGGTAATCGTTGAGCGAGCCACTGAGTAATTGCAGTTGGAAGTTGCTCCTTTGCGTAGCAAAGATTTCCATTATTTGGTTGAAGCGACCCTCAAAGATGCTATACAGACGGCCTAAGTCGCCCACGGACATTTGGAGGAATTCTGCTAACTTCTGAAAATCATTCGGATGCGCAGGATTCGCTGTCATGTAGAGTTTCCGTGGTGTAAAGCTCAGCAAATTGTTGAGCTTGTTCCATTCAATTTGGAGCGCTGTGAGTGTGGGCACCACATCGTCGATATCAGAACGTGAGGCAATGTAACAAGCCATCAGCTCACCGCCATCATAAAAACACCGCCGCCTGCGGGCACGCGCTGCTACTTCTGTCCATTCTTCCACATCGCCATAACCGTGTTGGATGAAATTAGTCTTGGTTTGCCCTAGAATAATTTTTTTAACATTAAAGATACAATCCGGGAGGCGCAGCAAACTGTAAATCAGTGCAGAAGTATCCGGGAAGGGATCAGGCGCATATGGGTGCAATGAGGAGTTGATACTCGAGTGGACTTCTTCTAACGAACGGATTTGGATCTCGGTAGTAGAGCGCAAAAGCGAATAGATCGTGCGCAGGTAAAGGTCGATTTCTTCTGATGAGCGGACGGGAACTGTTCTTTCCATAGATATTCCTATTATCTTTTAGTGTGATAATTCTAACATGTCGCAGCCATGAAATTAACTAAAGCTATTTTATAATTGCTAGAGAGAAAGAAACTAAAAACCGAATGTAATGGTTACGAAAAATGCATGGTGCCAGAAAGGCAATCTTTGAGAGCGAGGGCTTATGCTTTACATCGTTGCAACGCCAATTGGAAATTTGGGGGATATCACCTACCGTGCTGTGGAGACCTTGAAGCAAGTTGACCTTATCGCCAGCGAAGATACACGCAAGACGAGCATTCTGCTCAGGCATTACGGGATTTCCAAGCCGCAAATTGCCTTTCACATGATGAATGAGGCAAAAATGACGACCAAACTGCTTGAGCGGCTGAAATCTGGGGAAACGATTGCCTTAGTTACAAACGCCGGCACGCCCGGGATCTCCGATCCAGGCTATTCATTGGTACATGCTGCTTTAGAGGCTGGCGTTGAGGTAACCTCACTACCGGGGCCCTCGGCGGTGATCACAGCCCTGACCTTAGCTGATTTGCCATTGCACAGCTTTACTTTTAAAGGTTTTCCACCGCATAAGGAAGGTCCGCGCAAGCGCTTTTTGGAAATGGAGCAAGAGTCCCCACATACTTTGGTTTTCTATGAGAGTCCTTACCGTTTGTTAGCCTTTTTGCAAGACGCTTTAGAGATTTATGGCGACCGGCGGGCTATCGTGGCTAATGACCTGACCAAGAAATTTGAGCGGATATATCGTGGTATGCTCAGCCAGATTGCCGAAGAATTAGCTCAAGAGCCCATTCGTGGAGAGTATTGCATTTGTATCGAGGGTCACACATCTAAAAAGACAGAGGGGTGAGGTCTTTTAGGTCTGAATAGGCGTCTACGTTTTCCTCTTTTTTGAGCTTGTTCGTTATCCAGTAGGTCACAGGTGTCATCATAACCTCGATGCCAACCTTGAAAAGGTAATTAGTCAGTGTGAGTGTGAGATACAATCCCCATGGGAAGACACCTGTCAGCGAGGCGACTGCAACAAAGATGGCGGTGTCAACCAACTCTCCGACGATAGTACTGCTAATGGTACGCATCCATAATTGCTGGCCATGGGTGATGTGCTTGAGCAGAGCCATGATGATTGCGTTGGAAAAACTACCGCCCAGGTAGCCAAGCACACTTGCTACCACGATCCCTCCGGAGCTAATGCCGCCCAGTACGAGGTTATAAGCCTCTTGCCCCACATTTGCCTGCCAGGTTGCTTCGCCTGGGAGATTCTGGATTAGTAAAAACATTAGGAAGGTGAAAATTAGACCGATAAAGCCGATCCAGATCACGCGGCGCGCACGCGCAAACCCATAAACTTCGGTCAGAATATCCCCAAAAATGTATGCAATCGGAAAAAAAACAGTACCGGCATCAAAGGCTAGAGGAATTCCTGCTAAGGAAACTTTCCAATCGATGATTTTCGCAGAAGAAGCGATGTTACTCAATACCAACACCAGTGTGAAAACTACGGTGATGATATCCAGGTATTTATAGGTGGGTAGTTGTGATTGTGGATTACTCTCCATTGCAGCCAAAGTATAACCCAAACACGGTATACTATTTGCCATGCCGCACCGCTCCGTCATCGTGCTGGTTGGTCCTGAAGGGGGCTTTAGTCCGGAGGAGATAGAGCTGGCAGAACGCTATGGATTTACCCAGTTTTCGCTCGGCAGGCGCACGCTGCGCATGGAAACCGCTTGCTTAGCAGCTTGCGCACTTCTGACTAATTTGTTAGAAAACCAAGTTTACTTTAAAAGTAGGCTACGGCGGGGTAATAAGTTGCGCAGCCGTTTAGGCAGCGCTTTACCAGCGCCTAAATTGCGTCCCAACTCATCTCGGATAGCTACCACTGTGCCCATTTTGACACCTTCAAGCGGCAACCCGCGCAAATCAGCGCCACTCAACCAATCTTGATAGTATTCATCGGGCAAAACAATTATATTCGCGCTGAATGTATCTCCAAAGCGGCTGACCATTTCGAAAGAAAGCTCCAACTTGCTCCCTATCAGCTTGCCGAGGGGAAATCCCAGAAAGGCATAAGGCAAACTGCTAAAACGATGAAGGTACTGCTCAGAGATAAGCCAAATCTGTGTACCTCGTTGATAAAGCGCGCATTGATATTCACTGAGTACCGCTTCACAGTTGAATGCATAAAGGTCTTTGACCTGTTTACACAGCTGCTTGGTTAGGGCAGTGGGGAGTCTGCACAAACCGGTGTTTACAAACTCCCGCGAAGGCTGTTTAACTTCTATTGTTGGCATTGGGCTAATTTTTATCAAATGAGCAGCAAAGAATCCGTTTGTTCCTATTAGGTGCGGCCACAGGCGCAAGCTGCCGGCTACCTGTGGATCGAACGCCTTGCCGGCAAAGTGAGTTAAGCCTGGGGCTTGAAGTGTGTTAGATAAAGTTGGGTCAATTTGGATAACGCCTGGATAAGCTTTGAGGAAAGCATCCAATACTGCCTCGTCTTCTTCTGGGGCGAGCGTGCAGGTAGAATAGACAATCTCACCGCCAGTACGCGTGGCAGCGACTGCTGACTCGAGCAGCGCAAGCTGCCGTGCAGCCAAACGTGAGCGCTCATCAGGCGTAATGGGGCGGTGCGGGTGGCTAGGCGAGGTGCGTAAGCTTTCCATACTACAAGGTGCGTCTAGCAAGACTCGGTCGAAGGTCTCTGGGAACCAAGCACCCCACTTTTCCCCCGGATAATTGGTGATGACTGTATTGAGCGCGCCCCAGGTTTGGAGCACCACTTTTAACGCGGGTAGTCGGCTGGCGCTGGCGTCGTTCGCAACCACCAAGTTGTGATCACCGCTGTTATCTACCAATTGCGTGGTCTTTCCGCCTGGGGAGGCAGCCATGTCGAGGGTAAGGCTTTGCGCTGAAGCAGGGGAAAAGAGGGCTGCCGGCAGCATGGAGGCAGCGTCCTGCAGGTAATAATAGCCAAGCCGATGCTCGATGGTTTGACTGGGGGGAGTATCATAATGCTTAAATTGAAAGCCGTCTGAATAAAAAGACAAGGGGCAGGTCTCCCATCCATACAAACTTGACCATTTTTCTAGAGCGCGCGCAGGGTTTTTATTTTTGAGCAAGTTGATGCGTAAAGCAATCTGGGCTGGCTCGTGGATAGTGGTCAACAAGGCTTGATAAGCTTCAGCAGAAAGATAAGGCTTATAGCGCTGCAAGGCAGCTATGCTTGGGTCAGAAATAGCGTCGGGTGCGGAATTCATGGTTTGTGGATGAAAAATAAAAGTTCGTTGCCAACCTGGATTTGTTTTAACTCCCAAGGCAAGCCGGCAATTGCTGTATATATCAGCTGGGTATGATAGCTGACAAGCGAATGATGCCCGCGCAAGTCTTCCGTTGGTAGGCTTACGGCAATGAGATTTACCCGTAGGGCTTGGAAAAAAGCGCGGTTGCACCCTGGAGCGCGTTTTTCGAAACGGTGAGCTTCTTTGAAGAAAAATGCACACTCAGCAGATTGAGTGGGTGGATTAACGAGAATATCTTGTTGGATGGCATGCGCTGAGGGGTAAAGGAAGGTAAAAAACGTATTAAGGAACTCTATGCGTGGCTGATGGATATCATAAGCGAAGAATTCAGTTTCGGATGGTAGCGCTAACCAAGGCAGAAGCAACGGGTCCAATGCACAGGCAAGGTCAAGGATGCGATGGGGTGTGCCGATATATGCACGCAGGACCTGACAAAATGCGGCGATATTGGGCAAACGTTCGCGGGTAGAAGCGTGCTTCTGCATTACGCTGAGTGCCCAGGCTTTCACTTGCTCATTGGTTGGATTCGCTTGAAAGAATGCCTTCATTTGCTTAGTTTCCTGCGCATAGTCAATTTCATCTAAATAAGAAGCAATCACATTATGCAGCTTTTTGCGGAAGCGCTGGGTGATTTCAGCTTTGTTGCCGCCAAGTGCCACTTCTGCTGTGAGCATCTCTTGCAAGATATCCTCGGGGAGGTTAAGTGCGCGATATTTGCGCGAGTTGCGTATACGCGCGATTTCCTGCTCAAAATTTGCTCTGTCCATGTTTCACCGTGAAAGTAAGAAGGCTATTTCAGTAGGGAAGGTAAAAGCCTCAACCTTGAAGTTTAGCCCTTCAATCGTGTGGTAAAAAGCAGCGCTATAGTTTGCCGGCATCCCTTTTGACCTCCCGCCTAAGCTTTTGGCTGGGTAGGAGACGAGGATATGCTCAGCTTGTATGCCCTCAAGCAAGCGTCTGCCTAAGGTTTTATCAATCTGATCCAGCAGCGGTAAGGTCTTCAGGAGGAAAGCCAGTTGCACGCTTTGGCTTGGTAGACCGCTGGTGAGGTCGCAGGGGAAAGCTTGCCCATTAATTGCGATGCTCTTAAAAAATTCGTTCAAAAAGTCGATCATCGGCTTGAGGACGTCACAGGCTAAATATATGCAGTCCTCTCCAATAGGCATCCAAGGTAAAGCTAAAGGATTTAGCCCGCAAGCCAAATCCAAAACGGAGTTTACGGGGCTGATACTTGCCAAACAGGTGGTGTAAAAGCTCTCCAGAAAGGGTAAGCGCTCAGCGGTGGAAGCATGCAGGCGCAGCATGCGGAGGCAAAGCTCATGCTTATTTTGGGCAGGATCCCTAAAAAGCGCACTCCACTGCGCATAGTTAACTTTTGCTGGGAGGTAAGCACCCGTTAGCTGGTGCAGCCGGCTGCGCACTGCCTTGACGCAATCCGCAAAATTGGTGCGCTTTTCTAGCTCCTCACTGGCAATGCGTTCAATCAGGCTGGGAGCAATCTGGGCATACTTAGGAGATTTCTGCACAGTTTCGATCAGTAAGGCGAGCTGCTCTGGGTTAATCTTTGCTTGCATTCCGCAGGCTCTCCATCAGCTGGGTCATAAAGCGCAAGTTGTGTTGGCTTGCCAGTCGGCTATAAGAAGCATCCTTCATGCGGTATAAATGGTTCAGGTATGCTAAGCTGTAGTGCTGGCATGTCGGGCAATCACAGCCTGGAGAAATTGGTTCAGCTTTGCGCATATATTCATCATCTCCAATGTAAAGATAGCGAAACCAGTCCGAACCGGCGTTGGGAACTTCTCCCGCTGCACTCAGGGCATACAAACGGCCATGGCGGGCATCGCGCGTGGGCAAGGCGCAATCGAATAGCGTATAACCTAAGTGATAACATGTGAAAACATTGAGCGGGTGACCAATCCCAAGGGCATGAAGCTTATACTGGTTGGGAACGAGCTCACGGGTATAAGCCAGGATATCCGTAAGCAATTGTGACTGGTCATCCAGAGGCCAACCGCCAAACCCGAAACCGTCGAAGCCAATTTTGAGCAAAGATTCAGCACAACGTTTGCGCAGCTCTGGGTAACCGCCGCCTTGAATAACCGCAAAGAGAAGTGGTCGGTCTTCAGAGGAGATCTGACGCGCTGTTAATTGTTTTTCATACGTATCTTTGCAGCGCGTTGCCCATGCAATCGTGCGTTGCACGGAGAGCTGCTGCTCTTCAAAGGGGGCATCTACATGTGTACAATCATCCAAACAAAAGAGAACATCGGCGCCGTAGCTGAATTGTAACTGAATGCTTTTTTCTGGCGTGAGGATCAACTTACGCGTCGAACCCTCCGGGCGGATGATTATCCCATTTTCGTTCAGGCTGCCAAATTTAGGGTTTTGACGGATGAGAGAATAAGCCTGGAATCCACCGGAATCGGTCATAATCAAGCCATCCCAACCAGAAAAGCGGTGCAATCCACCCATCGTTTGTATTACGGTCGAACCCGGCTTTTGCATCAGGTGGAAGGCGTTCATCATCAATCCATGCACGCCGGCTTCATATAAGTCCGCACTCGTGAGGCTGCGCACATAGCCAAAAGTAGCATCAGGAAGGAAAGCTGGCAGCAGCAACGCATGGTGACGAACTTGAAGGGGGCTCATGGTGTTAGGTAGGTCTTTTTTGCGGTCGGTCAAGAATGAGGATAAATTCAGCCTTGCGGTTTTGCGTTTTAGCAAGGATTTCATCGATGGGACCGAGGTAAAGGTGCTCTTCTGGCGTGGTTAAATCGCACGCCAAGAAAACGCTCTGCTTCTTACCAAAGACCTGCTGAACTTCTTGGAGCAACTTGTGCATTCGGTAAGGCGTATCCATGAACACAAGAGGGTAACTGGCTTGCCTCAGGCGGGAGAGCTTCTTTTGGCGCTGCTCGCTCTTGACAGGGAGAAAACCGATGAAAAGGAACTCTTCCAAGTCGAATGGGCACACGGAAAGCGCTGCCATCAATGAGGAAGCTCCAGGCAGCGGCGTCACGGGAATGTTCATGTCATAAAGCAGCTGCAGGAGCTTTTTGCCCGGGTCAGAGAAAACCGGTGTGCCGCAATCGGAAATCAGCGCTAAGGATTGACCTTGCGCCAGCATTAGCATGATTTCGTGGACGCGTTCAGCTTCGTTGTGTTCATTCAGCTCGAGCAATGGCTTATCAATGCCAAGGCTTTTGAGCAAGCGTGAGCCATTTTTTCGTTCTTCACACAGGATGGCATCAACCTGAGCGAGGGTTTCGACTGCACGCGTGGTAATATCGGCGGCGTTGCCGATAGGTATAGCCACAACATAAAGCTTGCCGGCTGGCTTTGCAGGAGTGGAGTTTGCGTTTAGAGGCATAGCTAAGTATGATTATACCCTACGGGTACTTTACCCTAGGGTACTTTACCCTACGGGTACTTTACCCTACGGGTACTTTACCCTACGGGTACCATATTCTAAGGTCAGAAAAGAGGCTACCTAAGTATCAAGTCGGATAATTATGGAGATACGTGCCGAGGTTAAAAATCAACCTTCAAGATGAGGATGAATGAAGAAGTTTAGCCGTTTATCTCAAGTATCACTGCTTTTAGCTGTTTTATTTACAGTGGACAAACTCTTGGGAGTTGCGCGCCAAATGCTGATCTCACGGCAGTTTGGGCTCTCAGCGGAGTTGGATGTGTTTAACGCCGCGAACAACCTGCCGGACATGCTCTTTATGCTCATTTCCGGCGGAGCCTTGACCATTGCTTTTATTCCCGTGCTCACCGAAGTGCTGAATCAAGGTGGCAGGAAAGCAGCATGGGGGCTGTTTTCCAACGTGCTCAATCTGGTGTTTTTGGTTACCGCTGCTGTTGCCGTAATCTTCGCAATATTTGCCCAACCTCTGGTGAGCAGCCAACTCGGTGTGGCGCCAGGATTTTCTGCCGAACAAATGCAACTGACCGTGCTTTTGCTACGGTTGAATCTGATCGCCACATTGGTATTCTCTGTCAGCGGCTTGGTGATGGCGGGGTTGCAAGCCAACCAACACTTTTTGCTGCCTGCACTGGCACCCATTTTTTACGATTTTGGTCAAATCTTTGGGGCAGTGATTTTAGCGCCGAGCGAATCTTATCACCTTGGCGGCATCACATTGCCAGCCTTCGGCTTAGGTGTTGAGGGGCTGGTTTACGGTGTAATCCTAGGTGCTTTGCTGCATTTGCTTATTCAGGTGCCGGGTTTGCTTAAATACCAGTTTCACTGGCAGCCGCACCTCAAGCTGAGAGAAGCAGAAACCCTGAAAGTACTCAAGCTCATGGGTCCGCGTGTGTTGAGTATGCTCTTCATCCAGCTTATTTTTGTTGTTCAGGATAATTTAGCCTCGCGTCTGGCAGTTGGATCAGTGACTGCGCTCACTTATGGTTGGTGGATCATGCAAGTGCCCGAAACCCTCATTGGCACTGCGATCGCTACTGCAGTGCTGCCCACGCTCTCTGAGTTTTTTAACCAGGGAGAAATCGAACGTTTCAAAGCCCAGATTGAAAAAGCTGCGCAAGCCATGCTAACTCTCACGATTCCTATTGCAGCGATAGGTGCGGTGGTCATACTACCGGTCATACAAGCCTTGTTGGGCTTCACCTTATCAGAAGCTGCACGAGTAGCAGTAGTAACGCGTATTTTCTTATTTGGGATCATGGGGCACGCGCTGGTGGAACTGTATGTGCGGTCGTTCTATGCGATGCAGAAACCCCGCACTCCATTGCTCGGTTCTGCCCTCACTTTTGTTATTTTCTTGGGTATAAGCTTGCTTTTGACGCCATCAATGCAAGCTGCTGGCATCGCGGCTGCCAATACCATAGCATACAGCATCCAAGCGCTTTTGCTTTTGGTGTTGCTCAATCAGCAGCTGATATCAGGGCAAAAGCTCTTGCCACAGCTGTGGCGCAGCGTGCTTGCAGCGCTCTGCGGTGGTTTAGCTGCAGCTCTCATCATGCGCTCTCTACCTGGGATGGGCGGGACTTTTATCGCAGCAATTCTGGCAGCATTGCTGGGGGCGGTTGCGGCAGGCGTTGTTGTCCGTAGGGATTTGCGCAATTTGGCAAGCCTTTAACTTGGATTATAATTTGCAGCCTATGGACATGGAAAATAAAGGCCAATCAAACGAAATTCCACAGGCTCCCAAGGAAACTGAACCTGTAAACCCACCGGAAGATGTGGTGTTAGATACAGAGCCCTCAGCGGTGCAACCGGAAAGAGAACAAAAGCGCAAAACGCCTTGGGTTTTATATGCGGTGATATTCCTTATTTTAGCGCTGGTTTTGGGAGCTTACTTTGGCTATCGCAACGGCTTGGCACGGCGTTTGGAGCGGGAAAAAACCACCGTTGTGCAAGTTGCAGCTGAACAATACCAATTAGCCTTTCAGGATATTGCCGTGGGAGATTATGAAAATGCGAGAACACGTATTGAATACGTGATTAAAATTTACCCACAATTCCCCGGCGCCCCAGAGCTATTGCGTGATATCCTTATGCGCCTCGAGCAACCGACGGCAATGCCAACCCTGATCGTAGAATTTACGCCCACACCGGCTGTTACCAGCACCCCGGATTTACGCGCCGCTGAACAGATTTTTACGGAAATTCAACAGGCGGTCGCTGCAAAACAGTGGGATGAGGCTATTAAAGAAATTTACGCTATCCGCGAAGTTAATTATGACTATCGCAAAGTACAGGTTGACGGCTTTTACTACATTGCCCTGAGGAACCGCGGTATCCAAAGAATCCAATCCGGACAGCTCGAGCAAGGATTGTTCGACCTCGCAACTGCCGAACAATATGCTCCTTTGGATGGTGAAGCCGATGGTGTTCGCACTTGGGCAGAACTTTACCTGAGTGGTGCCAGCTATTGGGACGTTAACTGGCAGCAGGCAATCGACATTTTTGCGCAAGTCAAGGATGCTTACCCATACCTAATGGATTCCTCTGGGATGACTGCGGTTGAACGTTATCGCGTCGCGCTTTACCGCTATGGGGATCAGTTTGCAGCCTCTGGCGATTACTGCAAAGCGCATGAATACTATCTGCAATCTTTGGCAGTTGCTCCTGATCCGGAGGTGCAAGCTACAGCGGATCGCTACGCGGAGAGCTGCCAAGCCATGCAGGCAACTCCCGAGCCAACCGAAGAGCTTACACCTAACCCAACTGAGCAAACGCCTCTTCCGCCCACAGAACCAACACCGGAACAAACGCCCACAGCAATAGAAACGCCATAGCCATAAACCTCATTAGAGAGTTTATAGCCTGACGATGTTTACACCGCCAGGCTTTTTTTAAATTTTCTGATTTCGATATAAGCTTTTTTTAGAGGACTTGTCCGAAAAGGTCATGCTGCATCGCAGCCGTAATACGCACTGGGAGGAGCTCGCCAACCTCACCGGTGCCTTCGGCGATCACTAAGCCATCGATCTCAGGAGCATCGCGATACGTGCGGCCAATTAGCACGCCATTTTTGCGGTCCACGCCTTCTACCAGCATGCTGAGCACTTTTCCACAAAGTTTTTGGTTTTTCTGATAAGAAATGCCTGCTTGCAAGGTCATAAGCTCTTGCCGGCGGGCTTCTTTTACCTCCGCGGAGATGGGATCGCTCAGGCTTTCGGCTGGCGTGCCGCTCTCCATTGAATAAGTAAACACGCCCACATGGTCAAACTGCATTTCCACTATGAAATCCTTGAGCATCTGAAAACTTTCTTTCGTCTCGGTTGGGTAACCGACGATAAAGGTGGTACGTAAAACCAGATCAGGCAGCTTAGTGCGCATTTTTGCTACGGTACGACGAACCCAATCCACATCGCTTGGCCGGTGCATCGACTGCAAGACCTTTGGGTCGGCATGCTGCAAGGGAATATCAAGGTAAGGCAGCAGCCGTGGAGATTCCGCCATCAGGCCGATTAATCTATCGCTAATGTATCCTGGAAAAGTATAGAGGAGACGCACCCAAGGAATGTGGGGAACAGCAGATAAAAGTTCTACCAAAAGGTCTGGCAAACCGTCGTGCTGCCCCAAGTCCTGACCGTAGTCGGTCACATCTTGGGCAATGATATTAATCTCCTGGACTCCAGCCTGCTGCAAGGCAAGCGCATCCCGTATGATATCCCCTTTATCACGGCTCACTAAAGTGCCTTTGATGCCTGGGATGGCGCAAAAAGCGCAGGAGCGCCGGCAGCCATCAGCAATTTTGAGGTAGCTGCTGCCTCCTTGAATGGTGTAGCCAGGGAGGTCAGGATGATTGATGATTTGGGTGTGTTCTGGGAAGTACATCTCGCTGTGTGTATGAGTGTGTTCAGTTAGGGTTTGAATCAAGGGGAGGATATCCGCTAAGTCGCGCGTCCCCATCATACCGTCGATGCCTGGCACACTTTTAAGCAACTCGGCTCGATAGCGCTCTGAGAGACAGCCAGTAGCAATGAGTTTTTGCCTTTGGCGTTTGTGCTTGGAGAATTCTTGCAATTCTTGGAGCGATTCTTGACGGGCATCGTGGATGAATCCGCATGTATTGATAAT
>DMCS01000047.1:48197-50665 GCA_003445715.1 Candidatus Mesolinea sp.
AAGCCTTGTGAGTCAACGAGGTTCTTTGCACAGCCGAGGGAGATGAGGTGAAAGGTGTTTGGAGTGATTTTCACGGTACGCTCGTCTGCGTAGGGGTTGGAAGGTAAGGCGGTGTAGCGGAAATATCCTGCATGCCATTGGCATCGAAGCGTAAGCGTAAGAGCTGCCCAACGCGGCTAAAAGGGTCTAATTGGGTTTGGTTATAAACAATTTCCAAGGCGGCTGCATTACCAGCCTCTACCTCCAGGAATTCTTCCGCAGTGTAAGCTTCCACACTGCCTGCAGACATCCTGCCTTGAAAGACCTCTTTGTCATCAGCGCTCACCTTGACCCAGACGGATTGGCGTGCGTGAACTACGACTTGGATAGGTGCGGTCGTGTCTAGAGGAACGCTCAGCGGTGTAGCGGTTGGCAGTTGGAAAGCAGGCTCGCCTTCTGTTGGGGTGAGGGTTGGTTCCAAACCCAAAGGCGTAGGTGAACCAATTAAGACCTCTTGAATTTCGGGGAGGTTGGTTGCTTCAGTTAGGGCTTCGGGTTGGTTCATCAGCTGGGCTGCGCCCCAAACCATGAAGAAAATAATACCACCCACGAGCAAAGTTCCAAAAAAAAGGTCTAAAGTAAAAAAGCGCCTGAGTGCCACCCAACGCGGAGAAAGCAACCGCGCACGTTTACGCGGTCTGCGCTCTGAGGCTGCTTTTTCTGCCAAGCGCTCTTGGAGAGCATCAGCAAACTGTACCATCAATAAATCTGTGTTGAGGTTTAGGAAGCGGGCATACGATTGCAATAATCCTTTGGCTTCGGCAGGGCTGGCGAAAGCATCCAGATTTCCCTGCTCCAACGCTATCAGTTGCGCTCTGGGGATGTGCGTCTGCTCGACCAGCAAATCCCAAGGGATATCTAAGTATCGCCGGTGGGCGTTCAGCTGCCTGCCAATATCATCCAGCATCTGCTGGGAGCGTGAGACCGTTAAAGGAGCTAAAGTTTCTGCAGATTTTTCCGCTTTTGGGGCGGTACTTGCCTTCTTTCGGCTTCTAATAGGCTTAGATTCCCGCTTTTTTGAGGGTTTGGCTTTTGGTGAAGTTTTTACTTCAGCCGGTACTTTTGCTTCAGGAATAGCTTGTTTGGGTTGTTCTTCAGAAGGCGGCTGATCTTCCTCTTTAGGTGATTGGGGAGCTGTTTCTTCCAATGGCACGCCGAGAAAGTCGGCGTACAGCTTGAGAAAGCCGCGAAATTGGGCGCGGGAACCTAGGTCTGAATATTCGTCACTTTCCAGGTCTTGTAAGATGGAGAGACGGATGCGAGTCGCCTTCGCTACCTGCTCGAGGGGAATATGCTGTTCTTCGCGGATCTGCTTTAGTTTTGAGCCAGAAATCTCGGACATGTGCTCATTCTAACAAAACCGACCTGGTCTGCCAAATCAGTGACGCGATCAGGTCGGGATCTAAGAAATTCGATTGGAAAATGTGTTTTTATGCTTCGGTTTCTTCTTCTGTGATTTCAATTGAATCTTCGGTTTCTGCTTCCACAACCTCTGCCTCAGCGCCTTCAGAGGTGGCGGTAGAGGTAGGTTGAGACTTAATCGCCTCACCTTCTCGGCGAACAATCACTTTAATCTCAGGCATTAGATCAAGTGTTAGTTGAATCGGGATCTCAAATTCACCGAGCATACGGATAGGTTCGGTTAGAATCTGGTGGCGGTCAATTTCAACGCCCTTAAGCTCTTTGATGCGATCCGCGATCATTTGTGTAGAGACGGAGCCATAGAGTTTGCCGGTCTCCCCCGCCTTTACAATGAAATCCACTTCAAGGCCAGAAAGAATATCTGCTATGCCTTTTAACTCATTACTGAGGACAGCACGCTTTTCATCAGCCTTTGAAGCTATGGATTCGGCTAATTTCATGGTCTTTTCGGTGGCGGGAATTGCCAATCCTTGCGGGATTAAGTAGTTGCGTCCGTAGCCATCTGCAACCTTTTTTATATCCCCGGCTCTGCCTAATTTATATACGTCTTTGATTAATAAAACTTTCATCACAAGCCCTTTCTCGCATTGTTATTGTATTTTGCTCCGCGTGAAGGGTACAACACGCGAGCGGCAAGTATTTTATCACATTCCTTGAGGCGTCAAGGTGAAAGGTTAATCCTGTAAGAGCAAAGTGATAATGTCCTAAAGTAGCAAAATAGAAATGCCTAGATTCAAGTATCAAGTGCAACAGTGATTTTTTAAGAATACCATAGGTGAGGTAAACGATAAACACTTTCGTGGTCTGGTGTTCAGTCGATACTCAACAAAAGTTATGTCAGAATCTGTGAGATTTCTGAAATCAGCATCCTTGGGAATATATTGCCGGATCAAGCCATTGGTATTTTCATTGGTTCCTCTTTCCCAAGAAGCATAGGGATGGGCGAAATAAATCTCTGCTGCCACGGCCTGCGCAATTTCTTCATGAGCGGCGAATTCCATGCCCTT
>DMCS01000008.1 GCA_003445715.1 Candidatus Mesolinea sp.
ATGTTTTTCAACACCCTCAAAATTGATATTGTGATTTCGGGGTATAATCTGCTCTACACCGGAAAAATAGCGCCAGGCCTGGCTACGCCAGGTGACGAGGGTGGGGGTTCCTTTCCGCGAGGAAAGGTTAACCATGAGCATGGGAAAATCGAAAGATCGGCGGATGCCCCCTAGATGGTCAATCATCTAATTTCCAGTGTAGCAACAATTTCATAGATTTACGAGCATAGTTGAACTATGAGCGTAATCGATTCTGGAAGGAGAATGTTTATGTGTGGGATCGTAGCTTACATTGGCGGGCAAAACGCCACACCGATTATTTTGGATGGGCTTAAAAAATTAGAATACCGCGGATATGATTCAGCGGGAATTGCGGTGTTGCAAGATGGAAAAATCGAAATCAGACGCGATGTTGGCAAAATCTCCCATCTGGAAGCGCTGATTGCTCAGGAACCACTCGAAGGCAAGCTTGGCATCGGCCACACGCGCTGGGCAACACACGGTGCACCTAATATGCAAAATGCCCACCCACATGTGAGCTCCAATGGCGAGATCGTTATCGTGCACAATGGGATAGTGGAAAATTATCTCAGTTTACGAGAGGAACTGAGCGCTGAAGGTGCTGTTTTTCACTCTGAAACGGATACGGAAACGATTGTACTGTTAATCGAACACTACTATGCTGTAACGCAAGACCTTCTCCGTGCTGTCCAAGAAACACTGAAGCGCATTAAAGGCGCGCATGGCATTGTGGTGATGTCCTCCCGTGAGCCAGACAAACTTATTGCTGCACGTTTAGGGAATGCTGGCGGTGTAGCGATTGGCAGGGGCAAAGGGGAAATGTTCATCGCGAGCGATCTGCCTGCAATTATGCAGCATACACACGAAATCACTTTTCTGGACTCAGAACAAATCGCTGTGGTGCAGCAAGATAGTCTTGAAATTCAAACGCTTGCTGGAGTGTCATTAGAGCCGGTTTGGAATCACATTCCTTGGGATCCGGTCTCTGCAGAGAAGGGAATATACCGGCATTTTATGCAGAAAGAAATTCATGAGCAGGTACGCTCACTCTCCGATACGATGGTAGGGCGGATCGATTTTGATGATTATCGTATTATGCTGCCAGATTTGCACTTAACAGCATTGGAAGCTCAAAAAATTAGCAAAATTTTCATAACGGCGTGTGGTACAGCGTATCATGCGGGGCTGATTGGAAAAATCCTCATCGAACAGATTGCACGCATTCCAACCGAGGTGATGGTTGCCTCTGAATTCCGTTACCTTGACCCTATCATTGATGAAGGCACTGTTGTTTTGGCGATAAGTCAATCAGGAGAAACTGCTGATACCTTAGCCGCGATGGAGGAAGGCAGGCGCAAAGGCGCAAAGCTATGGAGTATCGTCAATGCGATTGGTTCTCAAGCCATGCGTGTTGCGGATGGTACGATCTCTATGCAGGTTGGACCAGAAATTGGAGTGGCTTCAACGAAAGCCTTCACTGCACCGATATTAGACCTCTATATGCTTGCGGTTTACTTGGCTGATTTGCGTGGAAGCTTGTCAGATCAAAAACGGCATGAAATGGTGCAAGACCTGCTAAAAATTCCGACGTTGACACAAAAAACGCTTGCACGTGAAACTGAAGTGGAGAAAATTGCAGCAAAATACAAAGATATGCGCAATATGCTTTATTTAGGAAGGGGGATAAACATGCCAATCGCTTACGAAGGCGCCTTAAAGTTAAAAGAAATTTCGTATATACATGCGGAAGGTTATCCCGCAGGTGAGATGAAGCATGGTCCAATCGCCTTGATTGATCAGGATATGCCCGTACTAGTTATTGCACCAAAGGATAAGTGGTATGAAAAGATGGTTAGTCAAATTGAGCAAGCCAAAGCACGCGGTGGTAGAGTTATTGCTGTGGCGACGGAAGGCGACATGCTCATTGCGGAGTTAGCTGATGACATCATGTGGATACCTAACGTACCTTGGCTGCTTAGCCCAGTGATTACCTCCATTCCCCTTCAGCTCTTTGCCTATCATATTGCCAGCTTACTTGGCTTAGACGTCGATCAACCACGCAACTTAGCCAAGTCTGTGACTGTGGAGTAAGCGTACAATACAAGTGCATTATGCAGGATGAAAATAAGCTAAACTTAGGAAAATTTAACCATTTACACAAAGGAGTTAACTTGATTTCTTCTGAACAGGTTTATCAAGCGTTATCGAATGTCATGGATCCAGATCTAAACAAAGATTTGGTGTCTCTGAAAATGGTTGAGGATGTTCAAATTGAGGGTGAGAACGTCAGTTTTACTTTGGTTCTAACCACACCTGCTTGCCCGTTACGGGCAAAGTTGGAACAAGATGCCCGTGAAGCAGTCATTGCTCAGACGGGTGCAAAAGATGTACACATCAATGTTATTTCGCGTGCACCCGGTACGAAAACACTGAACTTAGGTGATAATCAGTTTGGGCATGTAGTTGCTGTTGGTTCGGGGAAAGGCGGTGTCGGTAAAAGCACAATTGCAGCTAATTTGGCTATCAGCTTAGCCCATCAAGGCGCCAGTGTTGGTTTATTGGATGCGGATATATATGGACCAAACATCCCGCGCATGTTAGGTATCGATGATTTTCAACCGACCTCCAAAGATGGAAATAAAATTCATCCAGCCACAGCCCACGGCATCAAAGTCGTGTCTATTGGTTTTTTTGTTCAAGAAGGCCAGCCTTTGATTTGGCGTGGACCTTTGTTGCATTCCGCTATCCAACAGTTCTTATCAGATTTTGATTGGGGCTGTATCGATTACCTTGTCGTGGATTTACCACCAGGCACTGGCGATGTGCAACTTTCCTTAGCACAGTCCTTGCCTATTAGCGGAGCGGTGATTGTAACCACCCCGCAAGCTGTAGCTGTTGACGATGCTTATCGGGCGGCAGTAATGTTTGATAAATTGGGTGTGCCCGTATTGGGAATTATTGAAAACATGGCTTTTTTAGAGTTGCCAGATGGCACCCATATGACGCTTTTTGGGGAAGGTGGCGGTCCAGCCTTAGCCAAACGCAGCGGGGTTCCTTTTTTAGGGAGCATCCCCTTTGATCAACGCATTGTCCAAAATGGTGATAATGGCTTGTTGATTGTAGAAAACCATGTTGAGAGTCCGGCTGCTCAGGCTATCCACGCAATTAGCAGCAACGTGGCTGTAGAGCTTAGCAAACGAGATTATGCTCATTTGAGAGAGGGATGAAAACATTCTGGGAAGCTGACCGAGGTTAATTTCACCCTCGGGGTATAATTGTCAATTATGGCAGAAAATACAATTATCGGTGTCCAATTTAATCCTGTAGGGAAGGTTTATGACTTTACATTACCTGACGGAAAGACGGTCAAGATTGGTGATATTGTCCTTGTCCGCACAACACGTGGCAGGCAGTTAGGGAAAGTCGTAAGGGAGAGAAGTAAACACATCAGCGAAAGCGCTGAAATTTATCCTATCGAGCGCATAGCCACTGATGAAGACTTGGCAGTGTGGGAAGCAAATAAGCTCCGAGAACAGGAAGCTTTAGATAAGGTTCGTGCTTATTTCAAGGAACGGGGATTGGAGGGTGTGAAGGTACTCTCTGCGGATTTCTCTTTTGATGGCAACCGCATGAGCTTGTACCTCAATTATGAACCAAAGCAAAGGTTTGATTTGCGCGCATTCATCCAAGATATTTCTAAGGATTTTCCTGATAGTCGCATTGAAGTCCGGCAGGTAGGACCACGGGATGTAGCCAAAGCACTCTCAGGCTTAGGGGCTTGCGGGATTGAAAAACGTTGCTGTTCGCGTTTCTTGACAGATTTTAGCTCAATCTCGATCAAGATGGCTAAGTCTCAGGATATATCGCTGACGCCGATGGAAATTACCGGGATGTGTGGAAGGTTACGCTGCTGCCTCGCTTACGAGTATGAAACCTATGAGGAAGCGCGCAAAAATCTCCCCAGGCGCAAAAAGGTAATTCAGACTCCTTTAGGAGAAGGAAGGGTTGTTCAAGTTTTACCGCTGAGTGATTCAGTTGTAGTTGATCTGCCTGGGAAGGGTCCGCGGCAATTCACTTTAGAAGAATTGCAAAACGGAAGAATAGCTGAGGAAAGCTCTGTGGAGGTTCCTTTACCTGAGGTTGAAGTTTTTGAGGAGGAAGATATCGAGCTGCTTTCTTTCGAGGAAGCAGTGCCTTCAAAATCGACAAAATCACGCCGCAGAAGGAAGTCTGGGAAAAGCGGGCAGCGTTCATCCAATCAACCAGCAAGTTCCCAGCGCAAGCGCTCCACGCATGGGCAATATTCATCGAAAAATTCTACTCAACAGAGGCAAAACCAGCATTCTCAAAAGGAGAATAAGAACTTGGGTGAGGATAAAAAATAATTCTTTCCTAAATTAGTTCCCATTCGTAAATTATGACGAGTTATTTCGAAGAAAATTGGCAAAAGGGTACAAAAATCCTGGTCATTCTAGCTCATCCCGATGACCCGGAATTTTTTATGGGTGGCACAATCGCACGCTGGGTAGAAAAAGGCTACATTGTCCAGTATTGTCTCCTTACAAAAGGTGAGAAAGGTATCAATCCGGGCTTTCCCGAGGGAGAGGCGTTGGCAGCATTGAGGGTTGAGGAGCAAAAAGCAGCTGCTGCGGTGCTCGGAGTACATAGCGTGCAATTTTTGGATTTTGTGGATGGTTATTTGGAAGTAGGTTTGGATAAACGGCTGGCTGTAACGCGTGTCATCCGCAACGTAAAACCCAATGTGGTAGTATCTTGCGATCCACAAAGTTATTATATTGCGGATACTTATCTCAATCATCCTGATCACCGTACTGCTGGCCAGATTGTTGTGGATTCTGTTTATCCAGCAGCGATTAATAATGCTTTTTTCCCGGAATTGCTCGAAGAAGGCTTGCCAGCCGTAGAAATCTCCGAGCTTTGGCTGAGCCTAACTCCAACACCTAATGTCACTTTGGATGTGGATGCTTTTTGGGAGCAGCGCTTAAAAGCACTGCTTGAACATAAATCTCAAATCGTCGATCCCGAAAGGTTTCTCACGCGCATGCAAGCCAGTAAGGCACACATGATTGGTCAAGATGGCCGCTATTATGAATTCTTCCGACGGATTAGATTTCACTAGGTGCGCCAGTCTAATGCAGAATGATGTTGTAACTAAGGCGCATGCCCAAAATGAGAGAAAATTATGGTGGAATCTATGAATGGAAAGTGAAATGTCTCTGCTCGTTGGTGTATATGGCTCGAGTGGTTGTGGGAAGACGCACTTTGTTGAGGAGCTGGTCACGCGGATTACTGGAAGAGGTTATAGCTGTAGAGGCGTTTGTAGCCCAGCAATTTTTGAAGGAGGCTTGAAAACGGGCATTTTGGCTCGCCTTATTCCAGGAAGAGAAAGCAAAGTTTTAGCTAAATTGGCACAAGAAGGTGATGATCATATTTTGGGTAAGTGGCGTATCTACCCGGAAACGTTCGCCTGGGCTTTGGACTATTTGCAAGAGGAAACCTACAGTGATCTTTGGATCATTGACGAGCTTGGACCTTATGAGGTCGAGCGAGGCTTAGGATGGGCACCTATCCTCCTGCGCTTGGAAAATTTACCTGGAAAGGTGATTCTCATCACCTACCGCCCAAACTTGGATAATTATTTCACTAAGCGCTATCCGAATATCTTGACCTTTGACCTCGAGCGAGATAACGCTGCGGAAAAAGCGACCCGAGAAATAGAGGGACTGCTTTTAGTGGAGTAAACGCATCAAAAAGACGCGCGCGCCACTCATCGTTGATTCTGATTATCTTTGAAAAATCCCTTTTATTATGCTGTTGAATCTATCCATTCGTTTAATCTCAACTGAGCATCTAACCAGGCTAATTGCGTGTCTGTTGCTATAGGTTGGGACTGCTTCCAGAAGATGCTTTCGAGCAGAGCTAAGAATTGTGACTGCGTAAATTGATGCTCGATTGCGCGTAGCCATTTTAGGTCACTTAATAATTCACTCAAGTTATTCATAAAATGAAACTTTATTGATGTTGGTATGCGTCCTGCCTCGATAATTCGAGCGAAGCGTGCATTCACATTCGATGTCCAGTGCTTTAACACGACATTTTGCAGACATAAGCTAATTTGCGATTCTGCGGACAATTGGGGAAGACGTATTGTCAGCTTGCATTGAGATTCATCATAAACCAAAATGCATTCAATGGGCTTTGCATCTGCGGTTGCAATAACACCTTCGGGATGTGAAATCCCGTATATTTCCAAATTCCACGTGCGTGCAGGAGGAGCGCTACGAAATGTAGCTACCAAAGGATTGATTTGCACGGTGAGGGTTTGATTTGCATAGGTTTGGCTAATCTCAGTCTCGTTGTATTCCCCTTGTAAGTAGGCTTGGCTTTCACCATCATCTTCATAAAGCCGAAATAAATTATCGGCACCCGCGAAGATTTTTAGGATGAATTCTTGGGGTAAAGCGGTGCCATTTGCGATTTTTTCCGTATCCATGGGAATTATTGCGCCGGCTTGAGCAAAGACAGGGATTTGCTCCTTGGAGCAATAGAGCGGATACCAACCGTCGCCTTCAAAATATTCACCGGTAAAGAAGTCATACCAATCACCAGCAGGCAGCCAGACAACCTGGCGGGCAAAGCGCGTATCGTGGTCAATCTTGCAGGTAACGGGTGCTGCGAGCAGCTGTTGGCAAAAGAGATATTCCTGCGGGCATTGATAAGCCTCTGGGCTTTCTGGCCAGCGGTAATAGAGTGGTAATATCATGGGTTCCCCACTGGTAGCATTACGGTAGTTGGCTGTGTAAAGCAATGGGATCAATTGGCGGCGCAGCTGCATAGCTTGGCGCACAATTTCGAGCGTATCCAAGCCATAACCCCACGGACGGCGTTCACAGTATGGATTATTGGTCGAATGCAGGCGCAAAATCGGGCTGAAAACACCTAACTGTACCCAGCGGAGGTAAAGCTCGGCTTCCTCAATGCCTTCGAAATGACCACCGATATCATGGCTCCACCAACCATAAGCTACGTTTGCAGCTGTTGCAGTGAACTCTGGTTGGAAGGCAAGCGATTCCCACGAGACAATCGTATCTCCAGAGAAACCAATGGGGTAGCGCTGCCCGCCTAACCCAGGCCAGCGGGAGAAGATAAAAGGGCGTTTTTGCGGCGTTCTACCCAAATCGTAGTAATGTAAGTGGTTCAGCATAAAAAGCGGGTCTAAACCGGCAATTTTGCTGCGCGTGCCTTGCTGCCAATCGATCCACCAGAAATCAACCCCTTGGGCTTCCATAGGGTGATGCAAAATTTCAAAATAAGCTTTGCGGAATGCCTCGGAAGGAATATCAAATGGAATGGGCACCTTGCTGGCAGGGTCAATGCCCATAGCTGCCGCCATTTGGGGGTAGCTTTCTTCGTGTGGGTGAATCCCCTCAGCAGGGTGGAGGTTGAGCGCGGTTTTCAATGCGTTCTGATGTAAGAACTGTAAAAATTGTTTTGGATTTGGGAAGAGTTGTTTATTCCATGTGTAGCCGGTCCAACCAGAGGATTTGTTACCTGTTTTGGTAATATGCCAATCCATATCGATAATACAGACGGAGAGAGGAATTTCGTGGCGTTTGAATTCCAGCATGAGGTCGGTTAATTCTTTTTGAGTATATGGCCAATATCGGCTCCACCAATTTCCTAAAGCCCAGCGAGGGATTAGACCAGGGCGGCCAGATATATCTTGAAAATCGCGAATAGCAGCCAAATAATCCTGACCATAGCCGAAAAAGTACCAATCGCGAGTGTCTGGATCGGCGCCGCGTGGCGCGAGGGTTGTATCGCTTGTGAAGACGAGTGACTGGCTGTCATCTATCAAGCTCCAGCCAGAGCGAGAAACCAAGCCTTTTTCTAAAGGAATGCGTCCGTTGGCACGGTCGAGTGTGCGGGCAGTGCCGCGTAAATTAGCTTGGTCGCGATCCCCATAGCTCCAAGTAACTCCAGTTGCTTTGAGCCGAATTTGGATAAATCGGGCGATGGGCACTTCACCTAAGCGGTATGTCAGTTCCAAATCAGGTGTCTCGATGATCAACTTGCCGTTTGTCTCGTAGGTTTGGAACTCGGGCACTGCTTGGTTGCGATACCAAAACACTTGGCTGGGGCGATCCTCGAAGGTTTGCTCGGGAGAAAATTCGATACGGATAAGACGGCTTTTCTGCACAGTAAAACGCATTGGTCCAGATAAAACGACGGCTTGAGGGTTAGAGATTGGATCAAAGACGGGCTTTGCAGCAGAAAACATAGCACCTCTCGAAGTTGAAAATTTCTTTTATTTTATACGCAAATTTAGTCCTCAGGACCGAAACCCGGAATTTATGAGATTATTGAGAAGATGTTGGATCACCAAAGGAGCTTGAGCTATTAATTATCGATTTCTATAAGTGGAGAAAGCTAGCCATATAACAATGGCAATGATACCTATGATGCAAATACCGATGGGAATAAAGATTAACGCATTGCTCAGTGCAATTGGCAGGAGCAATGCGATGGCGAGAACGAGGCTCGCAATGAAGATGCTGAAGGCAAGTTGGTTCAATCCGTGAACGATTTCCTTTTTTTCTTTCTCTCTCCCTATCAGATTTATATCTAAAGGCTGATTTTGGTCAATGCGCTCAACCAGCCTGCGGGAAGCGCGGGGAAGCAATCGGGCGACTTCTTCCCAATCCATCGATTGACGCACAAGATATCTAATCCATTCTTTTTTAGGCAAGAGCATTTCAATGCGCAGTTTGCGCACAATTGGTTCAGAAATTTCAAAAATATCCAGTTCTGGGTAAAGCTGTAACCCAATGCCTTCCATCATCCCCAAGGTTTTACCCAGCAGCCAAAAATCTGGTGAGAGCGTGAGGGTATAACGGGTAACGAGTTTAGTAAAATCCTGCAGGATATCCTGAAAGTGGAATTCCTTGAGTGGCAAGCCGGCATATTTTTGTAGCAAGTGCTCCATATCCCGTTCTAAGCGGTCTCGATCCACATCTGGTGGCAAAGCATTCATGCGGAAGAGTTCATCAACGATGCCTTCGGCATCCATGGCAATGGCATTGATATACATACGCGTAAGGCTTTGCCGGTCTCGCGAAGTTAGCTCACCTACCATACCGAAATCCATCGCGCCAATTGTTCCATCTTGGAGGACGAGAAAATTACCTCCGTGGGGGTCTGCATGGTAAAAGCCATCCTCGAGGACTTCCTTAACAATCATCGCGACGGTGTTATAAGCTACCTTTTTGCGGTTGATACCTGCTTCTTCGATAGCAGCGATATCGGTTATTTTGATGCCATGCAGCTCTTCCATGACTAAAACCCGCCGGGTAGAGTAGTCCCAGTAAATTGTGGGGATGTGAATGCGCTCATCACCGTTAAAATTCTCGCGAAAACGGTCAGCATTGCGACCTTCGCGGTAGTAGTCCAGTTCATTACGCAGGGTAGTGGCAAAAGAATCGATAATATCGACAGGGTGATTGCGCTCACCCCAAGGAGTTCGCTCTGCTAAGGCTGCCAGATCTCCTAGAATAGAGAGGTCTACATCGATGATGCTTTGGATGTTTGGCCTTTGCACTTTAATCACGACCCTCCTGCCATTCTTCAGGCGAGCAGAATGCACTTGGCCCAAAGAGGCAGAAGCAAGTGGAAGCGGATTGATTTCCGTAAATACTTGTTCGATTTCTTCTCCCAGCTCTTCGATCAGGACCGCATGAATCGTTTCCCAAGTCTCTGGATGAACCGAATCTTCTAATTTTGCTAATTCCTGAATGAACTCTGGAGCAAGTAGGTCAGGACGGGTAGAAAGAATTTGGCCAACTTTGATGAAGGTGGGACCGAGCTCTTCTAAAGCCAAGCGGAAATGCACCGCGCGAGATTTGAGATCCTCTTCAGTTTTATGGGTATCCTCAGGCGGGGTTGGAAAGAAGGAGCGCTTTATTTGGAGTTTCGCTAAAGCATATCCAAAACCGTGCTTGATAAATGTCGAAATAATCTGCTGGTATCGTTTGCGATGAGAAATCTTGGGAGGGGGAGATTTGACGGGAGTCTCATTCATTGGTTGTTCCCTGGGTTTCTTGGCTAAACTCTCATTTTTAAGTTTCTCTTAGGCTTGACGAGTTATTATCTGACAACAAGAAATTAAGGCTGAAAGATTATTCCAAGTCACTAATATTATACTCAGCAATCAATAGTTTGAACCAGGTTTGCAGACCATCACGAGGATACCTGCGGGTTTTCTAGTAAAATTATTAAATCTGACTGCTGATAAGACGTTTATGACTGTGATGGTCTATTCTGTCAAGAGGATGTTGGGAAAGTGGGGGAAATATCACACTAACGAAATTTATACCAGAAAAATATCCTTTTTCTCGAAAAAGAACCCATTTGAGTTATTCAACCCCATTCATAGTCTAATCGTTATTATGTAAACGGTTAGCAAAATATTTGCCCGCCTCAACGACACCCAAAAGTAGAACCGCAATTCCAGCTACAGTTGCCCATTCAGTTGCTGCCAGCGGAACGACACCCAAAGCTTCTCCTAAGTTTGGAATGAGAAAAGGTAGGAGTGCCGTAGCAATACCAAGCAAAACAGTCCAGATCAAGTACATATTCTCTTTGAGGGGCACCATCTTGTTCAAAGGCTTGCGCATCGAGCGATAAGCAAAAATGTAAACCATCGAGTTAATCGCAAGACTTGCAAAGACTATGCTCCGCCCGGCTATAGGACTTCCATGGATTGTCGAATAATGGTTGAAGATCAGCAAGGCAAACACTGAACTGGTTATGCTGATGACTGCGATTAAGATGTAGCCAAGACGTGTGAGGATAGGCGCGTTTTTGGGTTTTGGTTTCTCGTCCATGATCCCAGGCTCCGTAGGCTCGAACCCAAGGATGATATCCGAAGGACCGTCGCAAATCAGGTGTATCCACAAAATCTGGGCGACAGTCAATGGGGCTGGCCAGCCTAGCAGCATTGCAGCAAAAATTGCGAGCACCTCGGCAAAGGAGTTCGAGAGCGTATAGGCGACCACTTTACGTATGTTTTGGAATATCGTGCGGCCTTCCTCGATGGCAGCTACGATGGTGCGGAAATTGTTATCTAAGAGCACGAGGTCGGCTGTCTCTTTTGCCACGTCGGTGGCGCTCCCCACAACAACGCCAATGTTTGCCCGTTTAAGCGCAGGCGCATCGTTAACGCCATCCCCAATCATCGCAGTTACTTCATCGTTGGCTTGGAGGGCTTTAATAATGCGTAGTTTGTCGTTAGGGCGAATGCGCGCGAAAATAACAATATGCCCAACTTCCTTTTGCAACTGCTCGTCACTCATCTGTTTGAGTTCTTCGCCATCAATGACGCGATCTCCATCGCGGAAAAGTCCGAGATTTCTGCCAATTCGTTCTGCGGTTTTTTGGTAATCTCCAGTAATCATCACAACGCGGATGCCGGCATGCTGGGCGACTTCGACGGATTCCAAAACTCCTTCGCGTATGGGGTCTTCCATACCGAGTAAGCCCAACCAAATATAGCTTGTATGATTTTCCAAAGGGCTGATAGGACGGTACGCTAAACCTAAGGTGCGCAATCCCTGACTAGCCCAGGCGTCAATTTCTGCTATAATCCGTGCTTTTTCTTGTGGGTTCACTTGGCACATATCAAGGACAATTTCCGGTGCGCCTTTGAGGAAGTTATATTGCTCACCATTCTCTAAGCGATTGATGGTGATCATAAATTTCGTTTCACTCGTGAACAGTTCCTCATCCAAGCGTTCAGCGCTATCGAAAAGCTCCTGAGCATGCCCATTTAGTTCTCCCTGTGCATATTCCCACAAAGCCACATCCACCGGACCTTCAAGGTTGTTGCACAATACCATCGTTTGCAAGGCGCGCTGCTTATCTACTATGTCCGTGTGATTGACGCGCATCCTGCCTTCCGTTAATGTGCCAGTTTTATCTGTGCAAATCGTGGTGACAGAACCCAAAGTTTCGACGGCTAATAAGCGCTTGACCAAACCATTACGCTTGAGGATCTTACGCATCCCTAAAACTAAGATTAATGTTACAGCGATAAGGAGACCTTCTGGGACGGCTGCAATGGCGAGAATGATTGAAGTGCGGAGCATTTCAAAGAATTCACGCCCCATAATCAATCCCGAGATCAGGATTGCTAAGGTAAATATGACCACAATGCGAGTGAGAGATTTGCTGAAATTTTTCAGGCGAATTTGGAGAGGCGTTTCCTCTTCAATGCCTTCGTGAATGCTAGCTGCGATTTTGCCAAGCTCGGTTTGGGTGCCAGTATGGACTACGCGCATATATACCCGGCCGGTGACAATTGTTGTCCCCATGAAAAGTCTATTAACATCGGTGGGGTTTTTAGGATCCTCAATGGGGCTTTTGCGCACTGGTTCGCTTTCGCCGGTCAGGATGGATTCATCAACTGATAGTTTGACAGCTTCCAAGATAACACCGTCAGCCGGGACTTTTTCACCAGCATTTAACACAACCAGATCTCCGGGTACGAGCTCCCAAATCTCAACCTCTTTACGCTCAGGTCCATGAGGAGTGATGCGAATGACGGTTGTCATTGGCTTGAGCAAGCTTTTCAATGCTAGGTAAGTATTTTGCGCTTGATACTCCTGGAAGAAACCTAAAATAGTATCGGCAATGACCACAATCATGATAATGATGAAATCTTGCGTTTCCCGAAGAACTAGGGAAATTAGAGCAGCGGCGAGGATGATATAGATGAGTGGACTCTTGAACTGGTTAAGTAAAATTGTCCACCATTGAGTTTTCTTTTCTTCAGGCAGGATATTTTTACCAAATTCTTGGCGTCGGGCTAATACTTCTTCCTCGGTTAAACCTGAAAAAGACTTATGATTGGGGGAGGTAAATTCGGTTGTAAGCAATTTTGCTTCCTATCATTTATCTGAGTTTTGGCTTTGATGAATAAAATTTTTTCTAATGTCTTACTTGACAGCGCTTGATAATCCTCTTGCTCTATAGACTAAGTTTAACTTATATTTTTATAAATACATTGCTCTTCCCTTCTCAGACTGAAGCTTAGGCGGGCAAGGAAATAATCCGTTGAACACTCTAAAAAATACCGCAAAAGAATGTTTTTGTCATCAAACGAAAGTATTAAATCAGTATCATCACAAAAAATCACCCCATGTCTTAAGGCACCGTTTCATCTAATCAATGAGAACGATGGAGATAACATATAAGCGGATCAATTCGTTAATAAAAAGTAAAAGGACTCTCTTTGTAAAAATTGAGAGAGTCCTTTTCAGCGTCTGGTGCGGGAGCGACGGGATTTGAACCCGCGATCTTGGCCTTGACAGGGCCACATGTTAGACCACTACACCACGCCCCCAAGCGCTAATGAGTTTATCATACCCCTTATAGTACGTCAAGCAAAACCACAGCCTTTGAACCGCTTAACGCGATGATAGCCATGCTGCTACAAAGCCAATGTTCAACCGTGCCTATTGCTGCTCATTGAAAAACAGCAAAAGGGTGATGTTCAATCGGTTTCTTGTTCAAGCTCTTCTGAGGCTTTTGTTACCTTTTTCTTAACTGCTTTAGCCTCTTCTTCTACGGTTTCAAGAGCTTCTTCGCCCATTTGCATTCCCTTGGAGAGAATTTCCTTATAGGCTTCTTCAGCTTTCTTTTTCGTCTCCTCAAAAGTTTCTTGGCTTTTATCTTTTAGTTCGATGGCTCTATCTTTAATAATCTGCCTTGTTTCCTCACCGGTTTGTGGGGCGAGTAAAAGCGACGTAATCGCTCCGGCTAGAGAACCAATGACAAAACCCATTAAAAACGCTCCAAAATTTTTTTGTTCGGACATGTTAGTACTCCTCTCTATTGTGATATCTGGTTATTTTTTGATTTTAAACATTTGCAGTAAACGGTTTATGCCTGCCATAGATTGATAAAGCTTAATCACAGGTTCGGTCACATTATCACTAAGGAATTTTACCGTACCTTTGAGATTATTGACAGTCTCCGTGGTTGAGTCCAAAATCGGTTTTACTTCATTTTGCAGCAGATTGCTCAAAGAAGCAAGCTGAACAATCAGCACAATCATGGCGACGCCGATAATGAACATCTCTACAGCCAACAAGATGATAAATATATCCCGCACTTTGCTAGTAACTTCCTGGGGCTGCTGAGAAAGGATCACAATGCCGGCAATAAGAAGCCCAATAAGCAAAACTGCAATTATGATCACCCAAGCGGTGCTGCCTTTTTTGGGCGATTCGGGTTGTGCATTGATTTCTGTGGTAATTCTTTCTGGTTGGATCTCGTCCATAGTTTCCTTTCAAAATATTATTATAACCGATTTTCCATATTCATGTTTTTTCAGACATTAATCTTCGAAGCTGAACTCAGCTTCTTGGTTAGTAAGAAGGCTTTCCTGAGCAGAAATCAAAATATCTGCAAAAATACAACTTTGTTCAATCTTTACCAAGTCTTGCTTGACGAGTTCTAAAACAGCTAAGAATACAACGATAGTATTCAGCCGCGAATGATTATTCCCAACCAAGGTTTGAAAGCTAGTATGCTTAGTTTCGTGCAAAATTGAAATGATTTCTTGAACCTTTCGTTTGAGCGTGACTTTTGGGATACTTATGATGGAGCTCACTGTTGGGGTTGTTTCGGAAGCGACGATGTTCAGCAACGCCTCAACCAGATCATGAAGTTCCAAACCGGACAGGTCCACTTTGATGGTTGTGGGAAATGATTGGGGAACATGCACATAGCTCCGAAGGTGAGCATTGATGCGTTCGTCTAACCAGTGAGCTTGCTGTTTGATCTGGCGGTAAAGTATGAGCTGCTGTGCTAAGCTTTCCCCTGGGTCTTCTTCCTCTTCATGAACTGGCGGGTGAGGAAGTAAGGCTTCGGATTTGATTTGAATAAGTTTGGCGGCTGTGACCATGAACGCAGAAATGTAATCTGGGTCTGTATCACGATGTGAGCGAATATATTCCAAAAATTGGTCTGTCACCTGAGCAATCGCGAGCTTGGTGATATCCAGCTCAGCTTTTTGGATAAGGTCTAGCAATAAATCTAAGGGACCAGAATAAACATCGGTGTCAATTTCATATGCGTTGGTTTGGGGCTGCCAAAGTTTGCTCATAGCGCAATTATACCCTTCCTTCATGCTTATCTTGCGCCTATGTGATAATTGTAAGAGCAAAGTGATAATGTCCTAAAGTAGCAAAATAGAAATGCCTAGATTCAAGTATCAGTCTTTGAATCGCTTAGT
>DMCS01000071.1:0-14748 GCA_003445715.1 Candidatus Mesolinea sp.
ATACCCACAGAGTTTGCTCAGTCCGCTAGCAGATATGCTAACACCCACTGGGTTGTAGCCAGCAGTGCGTCGTGATGGGTGCGCTCATAATGATGCGAGCTATCCACGCCCGGTCCGATGAGCGCCGCAGCTGCCGGCCCGCCGGCATGCCAATATGCAGTGGCATCCGAGCCGTAATGGGGGTAGATATCTGTCTTATAGGGGATCCCATAGGCTTCGGCTAAGCCGCGCAGCTTTTGGCTCAGCCCGGCGTGATACGGTCCGCCGCTATCTTTGAGGCACAAGGTAGCATGAAATTCATCTGAGGATTGCCCCTCACCCATGGCAGCCATGTCCACTGCCACAAATTCCTCCACGCTCGCAGGGATCTCGGCTGCACCGCCATGCCCAACCTCCTCAAAGTTGCTGAAAAGGATGCAAGTGGTATGGGCTGGCTGCAGCCCAGCAGTTTGCAGCGCTTGCAGCGCCGCCACAAGCACCGCTGCGCAAGCCTTATCATCCAAATGGCGCGAGCGCACAAAGCCGTTGGTGCGCTCCACGCGTGGGTCAAACGCCACAAAATCACCCACCTCAATGCCCAAGTTTTGTGTTTCCTCAGCGTTGGTAGTGCGCGCATCCAGGCGCACTTCCATGTTCTCCGCGTCGCGCTTGGCGTCTTTGACGTCTTTATAAACATGCACGGAGGCATGGTTGGGCAGCAGGCTGCCGCGGACGGTGCCGGCAGCTTGCGTGAATACCGAGCAGCCCTCACCCTCCAACGAACCCCATGCAAAACCGCCGATGGCGGTCAGCGCTAGCCGGCCGTTAGGCTTAATGCTCTTGACCATGGCACCCAGTGTATCCACATGCGCGGTCAAGGCGCGCACAGGCTCGGCTTCCGGTCCAGGCAGGGTGGCGAGCAAAGCCCCTTTGCGCGTGCGGCGCAAGCTGAGGCTTGGCAAAGCCGCAAGCGTCTCCTGCACCAGCGCGAGAGCCCGCTCAGTGTAGCCTGTTGGGCTGGGTGTGTTGAGCAGGCGCACCAGGAAGTCTTCTAAGAAAGTGTTATCAATCTTGGGTAAAGGTGAGTTCATGCTAAAAAGTCCTCTCTATGTTCAAATTCAGCCAACTTGCGCCGCCATTCCTCGGGCACGGGGCGCGAATGCCCTGCTTGTTGGTCATAAGCCACCATCACCACTTCACCGCGCGCAAAGACAGCCTCGCCTCGGGCATCTTCTACTTGAAAGCGAAAGCGCAAGCTCTTGCTGCCGATCTGGCTGACCATAATACCTACGCGCACAGCTTGTCCGTATTGGATAGGGGCAACGTAATCGCACTTCACTGAAGCCACAACCATGCCCATATTCTCTACGGTTTTGCCATCCCAAATGCCGCTGGCTTGATAGTAGCCGGTGCGCGCCGTCTCCACATACTCCAGCACAGCAATGTTATTGACGTGCCGCTGCGGGTCCAAGTCGGCATAGCGCACGGCGATGGAGGCGTAGAAGTTGAATTTCTCAGGGTAGGATGGAGGAATGCTGGTCATAGTGTTTCTCTCATCTGGAATAATTTTCAGGGATTAACTCCGGTACGGTGCTCTTAAAAGGCAGCCTAAGGCAAGAATTCCTCAAAAAATTTACGCATCCTAAAAGCAAAATAAATCAAGAGGGCGCCATCAATCAAGGCAAAGATGCCGAACAAGATTGGGAGCGCCAAGGCTGCTTCAGAGGCATTGACTAATAACCAAATGCCGATGATGGTGCTCAAAATGCCCAAGACAATCGCACCGGCACCATCGCCTTGAACACCGCGCACGATATCTAAGATGCCAATGAGGATACCTTGGATTGCAATGATGATCACTAAGGTTGTGGTGAGTATGAGGGAGCTAAGCATTGGCTGAGCTAAAACTAAGATGCCTGCTACGATACCCAGAATACCACTCAGGAGAGACCAAGGCCGAGGCGCTAGCCCAGAATGGGTAAAAATTCGGATGAGTGAGAAAATGCCCACGATCAGCCAATAAACCCCTAAAAAGACAACAATGACGGCAAGCGTCCCGGCAGGTTGACTGATGAGTAAAATTCCCAAGATAATCGTGGTAATTCCTTCCAACAATAACAGCCACCATAAATCTGGGGTTCGCCTTCGTGTTTGATCTTCCATTTTTATCCTCCTACCTTATAAATTTGTTGATAAACTATTATATCAACATACTTTTAGCAGAGATATCAAGCCTATAAAATTCATCTATGCACCTATGTTCCCCCTAAAACTGCTCGTCTCCTGAGTGCGTAGCCTGCCCCTAGGGTACCATGCACAACGGAAGCTAAGCCCAATTTCCCTTGTTAGCCCAAAACATACTCCTATTAAGCTTTAGTTATCTTAAACCGTGCTGGGTCTTAGAGGTATTTAGCAATCAAGTATTACCCACATAACAGATGTTTTGAATTTTGATAATTTAGATATATTGGTTTTTTGCTACCGAAAAGCATTATTTAATTAAAGGAGGGCGATAAGTGCACAGCATAAGAAGCCCTCCTTATAAAGCAACGATTAATTGTTGAGATCAGCCTTGAAAGGCAAAAAGTTTATGTGTTTATGACTCAGCTTTTTTAATCTCACTATGAACCCTAATGGCAAAGTAAATAAGGAACCCTCCACCAATTAATCCAAAGATGCCTAATATGCTTGGTAAAACAATGGCGCCTGCAAGCGGGTTAAGCAATAACCAAATTCCTATCAAAATGCTCAAGATGCCAAAAATTACAGCGCCAATGCCATCCCCTTGAACTCCCCGAGCGATTTCCATTATACCCATTGCAATACCAATGATAGCAATTATCGTTGTTAAAGTTGCAGATATTATTGTTGCACTTAACAAAGGTTGCCCCAACACAACGATACCTGCTACGATACCTAAAATGCCAATTATCAGGGACCAAAACCATGGCGCTTTTCCGGGTTTAGTAAAAATTCGAACGATTGAAAGGATCCCCTCAATAAGCCAGTAAACGCCTATGAACATGAGAATCACTCCGGTTGTACTTACAGGCTGGGTTATGAGTAACAACCCTAAGATAACCGTGGCAATTCCCTCCAATAAAACTATCCACCACAAATCTGAAAGTTTATTTTGAGATTGAATTTCCATTTTAGTTCTCCTTTTATGAAAGTTTGAATATTCTATATTATACAACACTTTAATCTATAATTGTTTTTCTAATAATGCATGTCATTACTCGATTTCCTTCTTCTCCGTTACAATACTATCATCATGGAAAATCCGCTGGCACCGTGGCTCGATCAGGTCATTTTAGGGGATTGCCGTGAGGTGTTGCCCACATTACCAGAAGAATCTGTCGACCTGATTTTCGCGGACCCACCGTATAACTTGCAGCTTAGTTCAGACCTTTGGCGGCCCAACGTCACCCGCGTGGAGGGTGTGCGAGAACGCTGGGATAAATTCGAGAACTATGCGGCTTATGACGCCTTCACGCAAGAGTGGCTCAGCGCCTGCCGGCGGGTACTCAAGCCCACGGGTACACTTTGGGTGATTGGCACTTATCACAATATCTTCCGCATTGGGCGCATTCTGCAAGACTTAGAGTTTTGGATTCTGAATGACGTTGTGTGGATCAAGTCTAACCCGATGCCTAACTTCCGTGGTGTGCGCTTTAGCAATGCGCATGAGACGCTCATTTGGGCGCAAAAGATTATGGGCGCCAAGTACACCTTCAACTATCACGCCATGAAAGCGCTCAACGAAGACCTGCAGATGCGCTCGGATTGGTACCTCCCCATTTGCAAGGGCAGCGAGCGCCTCAGAGAAGGCGGGCATAAGCTGCACCCCACCCAAAAGCCAGAAGCCCTGCTTTATCGCGTACTGCTCGCTTCCACCAATCCGGGCGACGTGGTGCTGGATCCCTTTTTTGGCACGGGCACAACCGGGGCTATGGCTAAAAAGCTGCAGCGGCATTTTATTGGCATCGAGATTGACGAACATTACGTCCAGCGCGCCCGCGAACGCGTTGCGCAATATGTGCAGCTTGAGTTCAACGCACCGTTATATTACACGCCCAACCCGCGAAACTTAAACCGCGTGCCCTTCGGAACCTTAGTCGAGCAGGGTTACCTGCAGCCCGGCGATGCCCTCTTTTGGGGCGCAGAGGGAGAAACCAAAGCCACTGTACTAGCGGATGGTTCGCTGATATGCAATGGCGAGCGCGGCTCTATTCATCAAATCGCACGCGTTTTGCGTGGAGGTCCAGCCAATGGCTGGACACTCTGGTATTATTGGGATGCGGAAACCCAGTCGCGACAGCCTATCGACCGGCTGCGCGCAAAATATCGTGACGAGCTCAAGAATTAAGATTCTTGAAAAAAATTATCAATCGAAATGAAATGAAAGGACTTTATGAACACTAAACTAACCTATTCGCAATCCCCATGGAGCTTGGACGACCTGTTTAAGGGTTTCGACGACCCCGCTATCGAGGCGACTTACCAAAAGCTGGAAGCCCACGTGGCAGAGTTTGAGAAATATCGCAGCACACTGACGTCTGATATAAGCGAGCAAAAGTTTATGGAAGTGGTCAAGAGCTTGGAGGCGATGGAGAAACTCGGCCACAAGATTTACGGCTTTGCCCAGCTTTCTTTCGCTGCCGACACCCAGAACCAGAAGGCACTGATTGCCTTAGCGCGCATCCAGCAGTTCGCAGCCGAACTCTCCAACCGGACGCTGTTTTTTAGCCTATGGTGGAAAGGATTGGATGATGCCAATGCTGAGCGCTTGCTGGCAGCCAGTGGGGATTACCGCTATTGGTTAGAACAGATGCGCCATTTCAAGCCCTACACTCTCAGCGAGCCCGAAGAAAAGGTAATCAATATCAAGAACGTCACGGGTTGGAATGCGCTCAACACGCTTTACGACTCAATCACCAACCGTTATGTCTTTCACCTCGAGGTGGATGGGGAGACCAAGGAACTCACCCGCGGCGAGCTGATGACCTACGTGCACCACCCTGACCCCGACCTGCGCGCCCGCGCGTATCAGGAACTCTATCGCGTCTATGGGAATGAAGCACCTATCTTGGGGCAGATCTACCAAAATCTGGTGCGGGACTGGCGCAACGAGAACCTCGGTTTGCGCGGCTTTGCCAGCCCTATCTCCGTGCGCAACCTGTACAATGACATCCCCGATCCAGTCGTGGATACGCTCATCGAGGTCACACGCCAGAATTTGGACGTCTTCCAGCGCTACTTCAGGCACAAAGCTAAGAAATTAGACGTGGAGAAGCTGCGCCGTTATGATGTTTACGCGCCGGTTTCCAGCTCCAACAAAGAATATAGCTTTGCACAAGCTGCCGAGCTGACCTTTGAAGCTTATGAGCGCTTTGATCACGAATTTGCAGCCAAAGCCCAGCGTGTGTTTGATGACCAACATATCGATAGTGAAGTACGCAAAGGGAAGATGGGCGGTGCGTTTTGCTCCACCATCTTGCCTGAGCTGACCCCTTGGGTGCTGCTTAACTACCAGGGGCGTGCCGATGACGTTTCGACCATGGCACACGAGCTGGGCCACGCGGTGCACTCCATGATGGCAGAGCACCACCCGCTCTTTACCCAACACGCCTGCCTGCCTCTGGCAGAGACGGCTTCAACCTTTGGCGAGATGATCCTCACCGATCTGCTCCTCGAGCGCGAAACTGACCCTCAGGAAATTGAGGCGATTCTTTTCCGACAGCTGGACGATGCCTTTGCCACCATCCTGCGCCAGGTGTATTTCGCCATTTTCGAGCGCGATGCGCATGAGAAGATCGTCAAAGACGCCTCAGTAGACGAGCTTTCAGAGCTGTACTTGGAGAACCTTAAGGAAGAATTTGGCGAAGCGGTCGAGCTTTCGGAGGAATTCAAGTACGAATGGGTCTCCATCCCGCATATTTACGGCACACCTTTTTATGTGTATGCCTATGCTTTTGGGCAGCTGCTGGTTTTTGCCCTTTACAAACGCTACCAGGAAGAAGGCGAGAGCTTCAAACCCAAGTATCTGCGCATCCTCTCGGCTGGCGGGTCGGTTGCACCGGTCAAGCTTTTAGCGGAGGCTGGCATCGACGTGACCCAAGCGGAATTTTGGCAGGGCGGCTATGACATTATCGCTGGCATGGTCAGCCGGCTGGAAAGCTTGTAGACTTTTTATTGATACATAACGAACAGAGCACCCCAACGGGTGCTCTGTGTTTGCTTAGCATCTGTCTAAGCCGCATTCTTTGGGGTATTTTCCGCCTCGAGCACGTTCTGGATGGCGTCGCTGATGCGCGTGGCGGTCTCTACGTTGTTCATGGTGTAGAGGTGGATGCCGCGCACGTCGTGGTCGATCAGGTCCATAATCTGTTCGGTAGCGTAAAAGATGCCAGCATCAAACAGCGCTTTGGGGTTATCGCTGTAGCGGCTGAAGAGGCGCGAAAGCTTAGCAGGCACGCTGGCACCGCTGAGCGCCACGGTGCGCTCGATCTGGCGCAGGTTGGTGATGGGCATGATGCCTGCCTCGATGGGCACGTTAATCCCGGCGCGCTCGGCTTTCTCGCGGAAGGTGTAAAACTTGTCATTATCGAAAAACAGCTGGGTGATCAGGTGGTCAACGCCGCTGTCAATCTTAATTTTCAGGTTTTCGATATCCTGCTCAAGCGATTCTGCTTGGTAGTGTCCCTCGGGGTAACAGGCGCCCAAGAGGTTAAAACTAGAATCGTATTTCTTGATGAAGGCAGCTAAGTCGCTGGCGTGTTTGAAGTCTTCTTTAACCGTCATCGTGGGGGTGATATCCCCGCGCAGCACCAAGATGTTCTGTAACTGATTGGCTTTGAGGCGCTCTAACGTGTCGATAATCTCATCGCGGCTTAAGCTCACGCAGGTGAGGTGCGCCACGGGCTCAATGTGATAGGTAGTCAGGATGAGCGAGGCGATCTCGATGGTTTTATCGCGCTGGGCTTGGCTGCCGCCAGCCCCATACGTCACGCTGATAAAATCGGCAGGGATGCCGCGCAGCCGCAGCAGGGTGTTATAGATCGTGTTGTAAGGAGAATCTTTTTTGGGCGGAAAAATCTCCAATGAAAACAGGGTCTTTTTATGGTCAAATAACTTGGTGATGTTCATCATACACACTCCCGAATAGCTAATTTTAACCCGATTTGGTACAGACGGCGATGCAGCGAATGATAAAGTTTAGACGAAAGGCGATCACTCACTGGTTATATCTATTTGTTGCCCTATCCCTGACCCTTCCCCAGCGGATTGGGGAATTTTGCATCTGCTTATTTTCGCTGGGGAAGGGAAGATCTTTGAAAAACAGGGCTTCGCCCTATTTTTCAAACTTTTCCTTCTTCATTAGCGAGAATTCTTGTGATGCTACTGGCAATGCAATTTTGAAATGGAAGTCCAGCAGTGTAGGGTTTTTGCCATCAGTGCTCAACCTTTCACAAGTCTAAACAGGCTACCAGTACATTTAGGAACAAAACAATGGGTCGTGGCAGTTCTTCTGTCCTGCTCCGCACCGAAATCTCAAAGCGCGTCCTGCCGGCTGCCGCTCATCAATGGTTATGGTATATTTTAGCTACACAATCGCAACTGGGAGCTTAACTTTATGTATGTAGCTATCGAAGGCGTTATCGGAGTCGGCAAGACTACCTTGGCGCGCTTTGTTCACAACGCTTTTTCTGCCGACCTTCTGCTCGAGGTTTTCGAGGAGAACCCCTTCCTCTCCGACTTTTATAGCGACCGCAGCCGCTATGCCTTCCAGACGCAAATCTTCTTCTTGCTCAGCCGCTACCAGCAGCAACATAAGGTTATTCCAGAGGCTTTGGCTGCCGGGCACATGATTATCTCCGATTACACCTTTGATAAAGACGCACTGTTTGCCGGCATTAACCTGAAAGGTGACGAGCTGGCTGTGTATCACCGCGTGCATGCAGCCCTGGCAGAGAAAATCCCCCAGCCTGACCTGGTGGTCTACTTGCGCGCCAGCACCGATACGCTTATGGAACGTATTGCCCATCGCGACCGCCCTTACGAACGGGATATGGACCGGGCTTACATTGACGAGCTCAATCGCGCTTACGAGTCGTTTTTTGCCGACTCCAAGTGGGAAGGCCGCCTGCTGCCAATTGAAACAGACAATCTCAACATCGTTGCGCGGCAAGCAGACTTGGACTATGTGATCAACCGTATCCGCCAGGCGCTGCGCCTCAGCCCCTACCAAGAGACCTTACCGCTCAACCCTTAAGAAGGAGATTTACATGCGCATCACCCAAGAGCTGCTCATCAAATTTGCTCAGGATTACGTCGCCAAGCAAACGCGCAAACCCAATGACATCGTAGCTGTATTTCTCACGGGCTCCGTACTCACGCCTGAGCCGCTGATCGGTGGCACCACCGATATTGACTTGGTGATGGTGCATAAGGAAGACCCAGCTGTGGAGCGTGAGGTGCAGCGCGTCAGCTATGAGATTTCATTAGATATCCAGCATCACCATCAATCCTTCTACACCTTTCACCGACGGCTGCGCTTGAACCCTTGGTTAGGCTATGCACTTTGCAGCCATAACAGCTTCCTCTATGATACCGACCACTGGTTAGAATTTATCCAAGCCGGCGTCAGTGCCCAGTTTGACACTCCCGAGACCGTTTATGCACGTTCGCAAGCTATCACTGAGCGCGCCCGCCAGCTGTGGTTTGAGCTGGAAGACCCACAGGAACTGCCCTTTGAAATCTGGATGGATCAATATTTCAAGGCAATCAGTACAGCAGCCAACGGACTGGCAGTGCTCTCTGGGCCAGCGCTGCCTACACGCCGCTTTTTGCTCGCCTTCCCAGAGCGCGCTGAGGCTGCTGGAAGGCCGGAGCTCAGCGAGCAACTCTTGCAGCTCATCAGCCAGGAACCATTCACCCAGGAGCTTTATGCGCAAGCCAAGCCAGCCTGGCAGCAAGCCCTGCAGGCAATCAGCAAGCAGCCGAACTGCCCGCCCAACCTTAACCCAGTGCGCAAAGCTTACTATCTCAATGCCTGTGATGCAATGGTCGAAAGCGGCAACGCTGCAGCTGCCTTCTGGCCGCTCATCGAGACCTGGCGAGAGGCCATCCATCACCTGGAAGATAAGGCACCGCACCAAGCTGCCTGGAAGCAATTCCTGGAGACCTTAGGCTTACAGGCGGAAGGCAAGGCTGAGCAGGTTGCCCGCTTGGACCAATTCATCGATCAGGTTGAAGATGTGCTTGCCGAGTGGAAAGAAGCCTACGGTCTGTAGACTCCTATCTGCCTTTTCCTCAAAAACTGTGGATAAGTGCCTGATTTTCTGTGGATAACTGCGCAAATGTGTGGATAACTCGGTCAAATTCCATCACTTTTGTGTGGAATTGCATGGGAAAGACTCTGGATAAAACAGCCACTCTTCCACAGCTTTGCTCCCGGTTAAATTAATGCATCATTTTTTCGTGGAGATTTCCACAGGTAGGTGTGGAATGTTTTCGCAGCCTGATACCCTAACTTTAGGGGTAATATCGCCCACCTGCAGCATTATTATGGTTGATTAGCCCTTTGCGCTAAGTTTTCCACATATCCCCTTGCTCTACTGCTTTTACAACTTAATTAATAACAACAAGAATCAAGGATATTAAACACAATATAAATCCCCCGCAAAAAATCTTGAGGTAAGGCTATAAGTTAATTTCGGTTTTACCCATTAGGCGATCTTGCACCAACTGAACCACTTGGGCAATATGGGCTTCACGCGCAACCAAGTTTAAATTGTCACTCGGGATAATCAAGACTGGGCATTGGGTAAAGGAGTTAATCCACTCTTCGTAAAGCGCGTTGAGGCTTGCGAGGTATTCACGCGGAATGCTGGCTTCAAAGCCTCGCCCGCGTGAGGCGATGCGTGCCAGCAAGGTGTCCACCGATGCCCGCAAGTAGACAACCAAATTGGGCGGCGGCAGCAGCGCAATGAGGATCTGATACAAGTCCTGATAGACGCCATAATCCCGCGGGCTGATAAGGTTTTGCAGGTAGAGGTTGCGGGCAAAGATTTCCGCATCCTCATACACGCTGCGATCCTGCACCACGGAACCCTCAGCCTCCAGTAGCTGCTTGTGGATGCGCAGCCGTCGGGTCAGGAAGTAAAGCTGGGAGTGAAACGCCCAACTGCGCATATCGCTGTAAAAATCTTCCAGATAAGGGTTATCGTTGACCGGCTCGAAAAAGGGTTGGAAGCCCAATCGCTCACTGAGCAGCTGTACCAAGGTCGATTTGCCTGCGCCGATATTTCCGGCAACGACGATAAATTTATCCATAGCAAATTACGCGCAATCAGAATTACTTAGCATTATAGGCGTTTTACTCATTCAGCTAACCGGCTGACTGCTCAGCCCCAAGCCAACCTTTCCTGTATTTGCCAGCAAATCCTGCAAGCTGACTGCCTTCATCCTGGTGATAAGCGCGCTTTGGGTCTCTTCCCAAAAGGAGCGGTAAGGGCAGTCGGGCGAAAGCGGGCAGGTTTCCGGGTCGGCAATGCAGTCAATTAGCGTAACGGGACCATCAATGGTGGTAACAACATCGTAGACGGAGATATCTGCTGCAGGTTTGGCAAGCATCACGCCGCCGCGAGCGCCACGCCGCGTGCGGATCAAACCGGCATTGACCAGCTGAGAGTTAATCCTGGAGAGAAAGATGCGCGAAATTTGCATTTCCTCAGCGATTATGTTGGAGGGAATCAGCTGGTTTTCAGCATACTTAGCAATATAAAGCATGGACCTTAGCGCGTAGTCCGCTTGATTGGTAATTTGCATAGACATGGTGCTCCTCCTTTTCCAGGTGTAAAAAGAAAGCCTTCTGGAGTTCAGGGGCTCAATCAATTGTTAACGTAATTTTATTTATTTTACACCATTTATCCAAATATTGTAGCCATCGGAGGAGGTTTCCACCCATGCATAGTCACTTGCCAAAACGAGGGCGTTGGCATTGGGCAGTTGGTATGGCGCATCAAGCGGCAGCGCAGCTGTGAGCAGAGTCAATTGTGCGGCGGAAGCTGGCGGTATTTCCGGACCGATGAACACGCTCGTCGGTTTATCTATGGCGGAAGAAGCAGCGCTATAGTTGATTAGCGCATGAAAATTAGCTTGGTCGATTTGCACAGCCGCCAAAGATTCCTCGCCAAAGGTGAAGGTGAGACGTGCGTCTCCCAAGTCGAGCTGGTGCGTGGGCTGCAGGCGCTGCTGCGGTATCTGCGCCTGCTGAAAAACAGTATAGATCCTCCGCGTGGTCTGAATACGTTCTGGATCACAACCCCAATAGACCTTGCCGAGCGTGAAGCTCTCAGTGAGGCCAAACAAGCCCGAGACGTCCGCTTTACCGCAAGCTGGGATAACCAGTGCGTCGATCTCTCGGCTAAAAGGCGGCAGGGCAGTGCCTAACTGGTGGGCGAGTGAACTTGCTGTGAGCGATCCGCCCACGAGCACATAGCGCCCGCTGCCGGTACGCAGGATTACTACTGGCTTTTCCGAGCCGGAAAGCACGCGCACATGTAGCTTGCCATCCGGCGCGCTGGCTGCAACAGACCAAACCAAAATGCAGGCGCAAGCCAACACGAGGATTGGCACGGCTGGCCTCAGGGTAAGTTTGCGAGCTTTAGGCTTACTGGGCAGCGTGAGCGCTAAGACGAGCGCGTAAAAAGCCAGCACCCAAAAGAAGCTGAAGCGCGGGAGCTGCCAGTCAGCGGGTGCAACCCCAGCCAGCCAGGTGACCACGCGGTTAGTATAGGCAGCAAAAGGCCAAGCCGCCCAAGCTAACACATTGCCAAGCGCCGGTGCGAGCAAGCCAGCAACCATGGCCACCAGCCCCAAGACCATTACCGCTGGTTGGGCCGGCAGGATCAAGGGGTTCGCAATGAGAAAGAGCGGGGAGACCTGGCGGAAGTGGAACGCAATCAACGGCAGAGCAAAAACCTGCGCTGCTAAGGTTACGAGAAAGTATTCGCTGAGCGGTCCGGTAAAGCGCTTAGCAGTCTCTTCATCCAGGCGGCTCTCCAGCAAGCGCTGTAAACGGGCTTGCAGAGGGCCGGCAAAAAGCGCTAAACCTAAGGTCGCCGCTGCGGAGAGCTGAAAGCCCACATCCCAAGGCAGGTGTGGATTAGCCAGCACCATCAATAAGACGCTGACGCCTAAGCTGTTGAGCGCATTACCGCGCCGGTGGATAGAAGCGCCGATAATACTAAAAGAGCCCATAATGGCGGCACGCACCACGGAGGCACTCGCACCGACCAAAACGGTATAGAGCGCTAACACGAGGATAGCGAGCATCCCGCCGCGCCAACTGCCCAGCCGGCGGGTGAAAAGGTCTGTTACCAGGCTGGCAAGAATCACCATATTGAAGCCCGAGATGGCGATGATATGCGCCGTGCCGGTGAGGGCGTAAGCCTCTTCCAGCTCAGGGGAAAGCCCGCTCTCGTCGCCCAGTAAGATGCCGCGCAGCAGGGCGCTTTCTGGCTCGGGGAATATCTGGCGCAGCACCTGCAAGCTGCGCTCGCGCAGGCGGTAGATAGTTGCGCGCATAGGGCTGCCCTGCTCGTGGGCAAGCACGCGCACTTGGGCAAATTGGGCGGAAGAATAAATCCCCTGGTGAAAGAGATACTCGCGGTAAGAAAACGCGCTGCCTTCGGAAGGCGTCTCGAGATTGCCGCGGATGGAGAGCAAATCGCCGTAGGTATAGGTGCTGCCGGCTGGTACTTGCAGCAGGATACGTCCGCGCACTTCATCGGGAGATACAGGCACAGGGTCCGAGCTGAGCGGCGTGAGCGACTCTACGCGCACCATCAGGCTGAGCGTATCTCCGTGCGCTTCGGGCGGCGCGTCTACCACGCCAGTCAGTTCGATCGATCCGCGCTCGTTGTAGTATCCGACCCAAGCTGGGCTGTCTTGCGGCAGGGAGAGCTGGTAGAGCAGCGCGGTGAGGCAGAAGGCAGCAGCGACCGCAGCCAGCGGCAGCTTCCTTTGCACCAAGAGGCGCGAGCGCCGGCTGGCTTGCCAGATGAGCGCGAGGAGGCTTGCGCCTAGCAGCCCAGCCCAAGCAACCCAGGGGAGGCGGAGTGCGTCAGCTGCCAGCGCGCCCACGAGCGCCGCCAAACCCAACCAAAAGAAGGGCATGAAGGCGGGAATATGCACTTGCGTTGGGTCTGGCTGGGAGTGAGGAGAGGGCGGGGTTACTTCGGGTGAGGGCATGGGTTGACTCTGAAAAGCGTTATGCTTACAGCTTGAATTTTAAACCAGAATTACATTATTAGTAACATATATGAAATTTCAGAGAAAAATATTTTTTGAATTTGTATAAACAAGACAGCGCAACGAATTAATGCGCTATCTTTTCAACAAAATTTTTGAGTGTAAATCTATATTTAATCGGTACTGGGTAGTAAATTCGGTATATTGAACATTGCTTGATTATAAACTGAGGAGGGATCGATAAATAGATGCAATAGTGGAATGATCCATAGGATTCCGAACACGAAAGCGCCAACAATCAGGCAAACAATTGAATAGTGTGTTCAACTTCCAATGTACAATGAAACTAAATCATATTTTCCTTCCTTTGGCTGGCTAATGGTAAGCGTAGCGTCGAAATCAGCTGTAAAGCCGAAGGTTACGCCTTCTTTACCTTGTGTTATTCTTAATCCATTATCGGTTTTAATTATCTGGCCGCCGAGGGGAAGAAAAGATTTAAATGCGGCTTATTGGACTTGTTCAAAAGAATGAGGTGAACTAAATTGAAAGAATAAGGTCTTAGCGCCCATATTAATACCTCACCGGATAGGTTCTTGTATACATTTGGTAAAGTTCTTTCGCTTTCGTTTCGTTATTTTTAGCTGTTTTTACTAAGAGCGAAAAAGCTTCAATGAGCGAGATCCATCCGGGAATAGTAGTCCAACAGAATAAAAGATATACAATTCCCAAACCCGTTTGACCTAGGTAAAACTTATGCGCTCCAACTCCACCTAAAAATAAAGCTAACAAGACGGCAGTTGTTGGGTTTTTCTTTACCTTATTTAATTGCATTAAGAACGGCGTCCTTTTTTCTTCGGGTAAAGCATTTACCATGCGAGCGATGTTTTCATCACTTAGCTTTGCTGCTGCTATATCTTTGCTCTTGATTAATAAAAAGATTGGTATCATTACTACAGCACGAACAAGAAGTGCAAAAAAAACTGTCATCATCCAACCGAAATCACCCATTATTTCTCCTCTCAATTTAAATAAATTAGAATTATTTTCTCTTTACAATAAAATATAAATTTTAACAATTGATTTGTCAATACCAAAAAGAAAACCAGAAAAATCTCAAAGACACACGCATTCAAATAACTATCAATACGCCCTTTTTTCCAAATACTCCAAAAGCATCTCCAGCGCCTTCTCGGCTAAGGCCTCCTTGTTACCTAGCCGGTCGCCATGCAATAAAAAGTGGCGGGACCATTCGCCTTCGGCGGTGGCTAAGCCCACCCAGCTGGTGCCCACAGGCTTTGCCGGCGTGGCGCCGCCCGGGCCGGCAATGCAGGTCACCGAGAGGCCAATATCCGTCTTGAGCGCCAACCGCGCCCCCCGCGCCATCTCCAGCACGGTTTGGCTGCTGACCGCGCCGTATTTTTGCAGGGTCTCCCACTTCACACCTAGCAGCGAGACCTTGGCGGCGTAGGCATACGAAACCACCCCGCCGATGAAGTAATCCGAGGAGCC
>DMCS01000071.1:14834-59679 GCA_003445715.1 Candidatus Mesolinea sp.
GTGGTGGAGGTGTCCAGTTCGCGCCAAATCTGGATGAGGCTGTTTTGGCGTAAGAAATCCGCAGCCGCCGGGCTCAGCCAGCCGCGTTCCACCAGCACATGCGGGTCAGTGCCAGCCTCCAGCTCCCGCCTGATTTGCGAGGAGGAGATCTCCGGCACGGTCACCTCCTCGAGGAAGATGATTTCCGCGCCTTTTTTACGTAGCTCGGCGATGAAACTTCGATTCGGGCTAAAGCCCAAGCGCGGGCAGATGACGAGCTTGGCAAGCCGAATGAGACGCTCCCACTGGTACCAATGCCGGAATGGCGGGTCGCTGCCGGCAAAGCTATCCATGCCGAGGAGCAGCGCCATTTGCTGTGCCGGGTCCAGGCGCTCGCGCAGGGCGGCAAGCGTCTCGACGGTGAAGTTAGGCCGGTGGCTCTCACGCACCAGCTCCTCTTCCAGACGACTGACGGTAACCTTCGCCACCATGCCGTTCAAGGCTTGTGCGATTTCCTCTGCGGCTAACTGGCAGAGTGCATAACGTTTCTCGTAGGTGAGGGGCAAGGAACTTTTGGATTCGTCTTGCGTGTTGTGATGCCGGTAGACCGGCATGATGATAACCTCCGCCACAGTATAGCCGCGCTGGACAAGCGCGCGGGCAGCGTAGGTGATCAGCTCTACGTGCCCTTGGTGAATGGGATCAGCCGAGGAGCCGAAGATGAGCACAAGCGGCGCTTTGCTATTTTCCATATGCCTTATTCTACGCTTTTTTCTAAGGCTTGGACTTCTTCCAGCCAGAGGGCAGCGCTGGCATCCGAAGGCATCATCCACCCGCCGCGCGGCGAGAGGCTCAACCCCACAATTTGGGGTCCGTCAGTGCTGGCGGAGCGCTTGAATTGCTGGCTGAAGAAGCGGCTGTAGTAGACGCGCAACCAGTGCAGAATCTCCTGGGGGGTGTAGGTCTTGGCGAAAGCTTGGTTCGCGAAATTAAACACCTCTTTAGGGCTTAGCCGTTGACCAATGGCATAGTAAAGGAAGAAATCGTGCAGCAGGTATGGGCCAATGCTAGCCTCGGTCGATTGCGCCGGCGTGCTGCCCGCCCCTGCCGGGATCAGCTCAGGTGAAATGGTGGCTTGGCAGATTTGCTGGGTGAGTGCGGCGCCTTCTTTGCCAAAGAGTGCCTCGCCAGCCCAAGCCAAAACGCGCAGCAGCAGCGTCTTAGGCAAGCCGGCGTTGGGGTCATACATGGACATGTGGTCACCGTTGAAGGTGCACCAGCCAAGGGCAATCTCCGAGAGATCGCCTGTGCCGATCATTAAAGCCTTGGATTGGTTGGCAAGGTCCATCAAGATTTGGGTGCGCTCGCGCGCTTGGGCGTTTTCATAGGTCACGTCAAAGACGTCCAGCGGGTGCCCGATGTCTTCGAGGTGCTGCTCGAGGGCAGGGCTAATTGGAATGGTGTGGAAAGTTACGCCGGCAAGCTGGGCTAAGGCTTCCAAGCGTTCTTTGGAAGCACCTGTGGTGCCTGGGCCAGGCAACGAAATGGCAAATATGTCCTTTTTATCCCAGCCAAGTTGGGTAAAAGCCTGAGCGCAAACCAGCAGCGCCAAGCTCGAATCGGAGCCGCCTGAAATGCCTAACACCACGCGCCGGATGCCCGTATACTGCAAGCGTCCGATAAGCGCTGCAGTCTGGATGGAAAATGCGCGCTCAAATTGAGCTTCCGGGTTTACGCTAGCAATAAAAGGTGTTTGGCTGAGCGTGGACTTCGGTTGGGTGACAGGTTGATCAGCGGGAGGCGGCACTACCGAACTGAGCTGTATCTCTGCTGAGGCGCTTTGAGTACCCATTTGCAGGGGCTGTGTTTCGGTTAGCAGCTTGCCTGCCTGGGCAATGCCAGCCAAGCCGCTCATTACCAGGTCGGTGGTCGATTCGCATGGCCCGCAAGACGCAAACGACAAGACCCCTGGCAGATTTACGCGCTGCGCGTAGCTGCCAGCGGTGAGCAGCTCTGGCTCCGCCAAGGCTGGCAGAGCGCATGGGTTCAGTAGCAAGCTGACCGAGCGGTCATATTGCCCATTTCGCAGGTCGCCAATGCAAATCTGTAGGTTACCGGATATGAGCTCAGGAAGCTGCAATGTGAGATTAGCGGCGATCGGGACGCGCTTACCGAGCAGTTCAAAATGATCAGCAGGCAGCGCAGCAGCTGGGGCAAACCAGCGGCTGGGGTAACACCCAGAAAAATCGCGCGGCTCGGCAGCGAGCGAAATGCCCATCACGCCTTGAGGGCTAAGCAGCGCGGCTGCATCGTAAAGCTTGCCGGCGAGCGCTAACGGCAGCCCTACCACCGCCCACAGGTTAAGCTGCTGGACAGCTTCCTGCAGGCGCGCGAGGCTTTCGAGAGCCTTTTCTCGTAATAAGGGCTGGAAAAACAAGTCCCCGCAAGTGCTGCCCGTCAAGCAGAGCTCAGGGAAGAGCACCAGCTGGGGCTGCAAATTTTCTGCCGCGGCTTGCTGCAGGGCATTCATCAATATGTTGGTATTGAAGGCGACGTCTGCCACGCGCAGCTCTGGGACCAGCACCTGCAAGTGTAAGTTCCCTGCAGCGGGAAAAGTGCTTGAAGAGAATTGATTGGTCATAGCAGCGAACTTTTGCCAATAGATGCGGTAAAAGTCTTTAGGAATACTTTCTCTGGCAAAAGTTTACTCCTTTCAGATGGAATCATAACAAGCTTTTGAAAAGTTGGGGTGGTTAATCCATTGAAAATAGTGTTTTTAAAGAGTGACTAGTCGGTCACATAGCCTTATCGATAGGTTTGCAGGCGGGAAAGCTGGTTGGCTAAGGCTTGCGGGTCTTCACGGAAGTACTCCAAGGTAAGCAGCTGCGGTTTGGTGCGTTCTAATGTCCACGCAAGGAGCTGGTAATCTTCCTCCAATAACGGCTCGTGCGCGTCATAGAGCCAGAGGTCAGGCCCTTCGCGAACGCCAGCTAAATGAATTTGCTGCACGCGCTCAAGTGGCAGAGCTGCCAGATATTCTTGCGGGCTCATCCCGCGCGCTTGGGCTGCGATGCGCGCATGTGCCAAGTCGAGCAACAAACCGGTTTGAGTTTCCTCCAACACTCTGGTAATCACTGCCGGCTCGCTTTCAAAGCGGTAACGTTTTGTGTGCAGGCTGGGCATGTTTTCCAAAATGACGGGCAGCTTCACTTGATGCTGCAATCGGCGAACATCTTTGATAAAGCGCTGGATGGCAAAAGCCGGGATTGGGCCAGGCAAGAGCCAGCCTCTCTGCATACGCGCTTGCGTCCAAAGTGCTGGCAAAGGTGCTAAATGAATCGAAACAAAGGGCGTCTCTGGACAGGCTTGCAGATATGCCTGCAAATGGGCAAACCATTTTTGACCAGCGTGCATACGCCCGGGATGGAAGTGAAAGGCTAACTCCGGAAATTCAGCCCGTGTCTGTGCGATCAGCGAAGGCTCGAGCTTATCCACCCATTCAATCGCATCGATTTCTACCTCAGAGGCGCGCAGCAAGGTGATCAACGCCTCAGAATAATTCACTGAAAAATTCATTTTTAGGCCACTTTAGATTTCGTTGGCATCGCCATGGCATCATCGTTTTGCGAGAGCTGCTCGTGCACCAACTGGGCAAGCCTGCCAAACTCGGGTTGATAGCGCATCTCCTCGGTCCGCGGGCGGGGTAAGGTAATCGGCAGGTCCAAGCTGATTTGTGCCGGACGGCGCGTCATCACCAAGACGCGGTCAGCCAAATAGATTGCCTCTGAGATGGAATGGGTGACCATCAGCACGGTTTTACGCCTCTCGCCCCAGATGCGCAGCAGCTCCTCGCCCATGCGTTCGCGCGTAAGGGCATCCAATTGCCCAAAAGGCTCATCCAGCAGCAAGATCTCTGGGTCCTGCACCAAAGAGCGGGCAATCGCCACGCGTTGCGCCATCCCGCCTGAAAGCTCATGCGGGTAACTCTTTTCAAAACCATGCAAGCCGACTAAGTCAATCATCTCCTGGGTGGCTTGCTGAATTTCCTCCTTGGACCGTCCAGCCAATTCCAGCGGCAGGCTGATGTTATCGAAGAGAGTGCGCCAGGGCATCAGGTTAGGCTTTTGGAAGACCATGCCAGTTTGCGGCCCGATGTGGCTGGGGTGAGGAAAGCGGATTTCGCCAGCTGATGGGGTGAGCAAACCGCTCAGCGCGCGTAGCAAAGTGCTCTTGCCGCCGCCCGAAGGACCAATGACACAAACGAAGGAATTTACCTCAACCGTAAAGGAGAGGTTATCGAGCACTTCCAAGCTGCCATCCGTTTCTACGAAGGCAATCGAGAGCCCGCGCACCTCCAGTGCTATCTTAGGGGAGGAAGGCATCACTATAGGCTCCTTGCAAGTCCACGGGCTGGCTCATCAACCCCAGCTGCAGCAGCACTTCCTGCATGTTTTCCCAGCGCTCCTGCTGCGTTCCAGGCTGGGGGTCAATTTCCCACAGCTTGATCGATTCCGCCAGCACCGCTTGCTGCACGGCTTGGTCCGCCTCGCTCAGGTTCTCCACGAAATTTGCGCAGATCGCATAAGCTTCTTCGGGGTTTTCAGCAGCAGCTTTTACGCCGCGGTAAAAAGCCCTCACCACAGAGCGCACCAGCTCCGGCTCGTTCGCAATTGTCTCTTCGTTGGTTACGAGGACATTCCCGACCAAATCTAAGTAATCGGAGACGGCAATCAGGTTGATCTCGTAGCCCATTGCACGCAACTGAGAAGGCTCGTTAGGCAAGTAAATGACCGCAGCGTCTACCGTCTGGCTCACGACGGCTTCCACCTGGGTAAAGCCAATCGACGCGAGGGTGTAATCGGCGTCGCTCAAGCCTGCATAATTCGCTAAGGCTTCAAAGCCAATATAGTTAGCGCCATACAAGCCTGGCAACCCAATCACTTTACCTTTCAAGTCCTGCGGCGTGTGGATATTTTTCTCCTTGAGCGAAACCACCCCGACCGGATAATCCTTATACCAAGGGAAGACTGCTACCACCGGCAGTCCCTGTGCGCGCGCCATGAGCACCTGCTCTCCCGAAGCCACCATAAATTGTTGGTTGCCTGAGCCTACCAGTGCGATCAGATCTGCCTCGTTGCCATAGTTGAGCGTGACCCGCAGCCCTTCCTCAGCAAAGTAACCTTTCTCGATGGCAACGTAGAAGGGAGCAAACTGCACATTCGGAATGTAGGTCAGGTTGAGCGTAATTTCGCGGAGCTGCGCGTCTGACTCAGGAGCACTACTCGCCTGACAAGATGAAAGCGCTAAAGACGCCAAAATAATAAAAAGGAATAGATATTGTTTCATTCTTAATGAAGCTCCTACACTGTTTTACGCCACGTCTGCCAGGCGAGTAATCGGCTCTCGAGCAGCAGGATCAAGCCATACAGCGCCGCTGCCAATGCCATGAGTGTGATGACAGCCACAAACACCAGCGCGGTATCATATTGCCCGCGCCCAACGTTAATCAGAAAGCCTAAGCCGCGGTCCGAACCGACTAATTCTCCCACGATAGCGCCGATCACCGAGAGCGTGGCTCCCACCCTGAGGCCGCCGAGGAAGACGGGCAGGCTGGCAGGCAGCTCCAGGTAACGCAAGGTTTGCGCCGGTGTTGCCCTCAGCGAGCGCATCAGCTCGCGCAGGTCTTGCGGCACCTCCCGCAAACCCACCAGGGTGTTGATCAACACAGGGAAGAAAACCGTGAGGGAGCAAATCAGTACCTTGGAGAATATGCCAGGCCCAAACCAGATCACCAGCAGCGGCGCGATAGCGACTACCGGTACCGACTGGCTGGCAACCAAGTATGGGGAGACAAAATTTTCCAGCCAAGCAGATTTGGAAAGGAAATAACCCAAGAGCGCGGCGAGCGAGCTGCCAATCAACAAGCCCAGCAGCACTTCGAGCAAGGTGAAGGAGAAATGCCGCCAGAGCAAGCCGCTGCTAAGGCTCACCAGGAATTTCTGCCAGACCATGGCTGGGCTGGGCAGGATAAAAGCCGGCAGCTTCAGTAACATCCACAGCAGCTGCCAGAGCACCAACCCGAAAAGCAATGCTAAAACAGCCATTACCCAGCGCTGGGAAGTGAGGCGCTGCAGTTGAACTTTTGGAGTAAGCGGGTTTTGCAGCTTGGTCATGTTCGAAGTTAAAGCATATCATAAACAGAGGGGTTTACCCGCAAGATTAATTGCACTTATGTTTGCATATACATAGAAACCAGTATCAATATCTCTTACAACTCTTGGTCCTCTTGCAAGAAAGATAAGGCTATAATACAGGCATGATAGCTGATCTAACTGCTCCCCAGCACATCCTTGTGATCCCAAATGCCGATTTGCCCAAAGCGCTCTCTTTAGCAGAGGAAATCGGCAACTTCCTCACCCAAAAAGGGATCGAGCACCGCGTATTTCCTCTCCATCGGGAACATTCCGGCCAAAAACCGGATCTTCGCGGTTGGGATATGGTGCTGACGGTGGGCGGAGATGGCACGCTCTTGCGCGTGGGGCACCTGTGCGTCCTGCAGGGGCTGCCGTTGCTGGGAATCCAAGCCGGCCGGTTGGGCTTCCTCTCTGAGCTGACCGATGCGACCTGGCAGGAAGGTCTGGCGCGCTTGCTGGCCGGTCACTATCATGTGGAAAGACGCATGGCGCTCTACGCTGAGCTGGTGCAACAGGGCGCGATCACAAGCTGTTGGGACGTAATCAACGAAGTCGTGGTCGCCCGCGGCCGCATTGTGCGCCCGATTGAAATCCGCGTGGACCTCAACGAAGGCTACATGACCTCTTACATGGCGGATGGCTTGATTATCGCTACTGCTACCGGCTCGACGGCCTACGCCTTAGCTGTAGGCGGACCCATCCTGCCGCCCGAACTGCGCAATATGCTCGTATTACCCATTGCGCCGCATCTTTCGCTTGAGCGCGCCGTCGTGCTGGCTGAAGGCGCCGAGGTATGCTTGCACGCCCAATGCGACCACGAAGCCATCTTGAGCGTGGATGGCATGAGCCCAGTCACCCTCAAGGCCGAGGATGAGGTACGGATCAAAGCTAACCCAAACTCCTTACGGATGGTCCGCTTTGGAGAGCCAAACTATTTTTACAATAGGCTGGCTGCGATGATGCAAAACAATCCAATTTTGAAACAAAATAACTATGACTGAACTAAACACCAATAATAACTTAACCTCTGAACAATCATCAGACGATATCACGCTGCGCTGCAATCGCTGTAATAAACCTATTACACCGGAGGAAGCAGTGCTTACCCCTACCGGTTACCGCTGCAAGGATTGTGTGCGCGAGCTGCAAAAGACCTACGACACGACCAAGGGGCTGGATGTGGTCATTGGTTTTCTGATCTCAGCCCTTATAGCTTATGCCGGCAGCTGGTTGGCACGGCGGTTAAGCTTTTTGGTGCTCCTTGTGGGACCTGGTGTAGGTATGCTCATCGCCAATGCCGTGCGCTTAGCCGTGGGCAAACGCCGCAGCAAAGCGCTAAATAAGGCTGTGCTGTGGGGCAGCATCGTGGGCTGCTTACCCTTTGTTGTTATGGGCATCCTGCCTCTCATCTCTCTCGGTGGAAACTTGTTTGCCTTGCCCGGCTTGCTGCCCTTAGTCTGGCAGGTGCTTTATAGCGCTTTGGCGGTATCTACCGCATACTATCAGCTTACCGGCATCAAGCTCGGTTGAGGTGCTATGCTCTCTGAATTGCGCATCCAAGACTTTGCCATCATCGAAGACCTTCAACTTCAGTTCAAGCCTGGGTTGACCGTATTCACCGGCGAAACAGGCGCAGGCAAATCCATCATATTGGATGCATTGAGCGCTGTTTTAGGTGGGAGAGTAGACGCAAACGATATCCGCCGCGAAAGTGACAAAGCCATCATCGAAGCCACTTTTTTGTTAGATGAACCTACCCAGGCAGCCCTTAAACCCATTTTGGAGGCAGAAGGTCTATTTGAAAGCGGGCAGCTTACCCTTGCTCGGGAGATACGCGCTGCTGGTCGGAATGTAGCTCGCATCAACGGACGCAGCGTAAACCTTTCTTTGCAGGCAGAAGTTGGCGCATATTTAACCGATATTCATGGTCAATCCGAGCACCTCTCGTTGCTGCGTGTGCAGCACCACCTCGAGCTGCTGGACCGCTTTGCGCACCATGACGCCCTTTTGGCTCAATACCGTGCGGGGTACCGCCAGTGGCGTGCGCTACAAGCAGAGCTCGAGGACCTGCAAAAGACCCAGCAATTTGCCCGAGAGCGCACGGATATGCTCACTTACCAGATTCAAGAGATTGAATCAGCCCGCTTGAAGGCTGGCGAAGAAGAAGAGCTGCGCCAGGAACGCACGCGCTTAGCCAATGCCGAGACACTCTACGAGCTCGGTCGGCAAGCCCTTACCCTGCTGGATGAAGGCGGAACAGACTCATTGCCGGTGACGGATTTGCTCGGGCAGGTGGTGCAGAGCTTAGCGGATCTCAGCCGCATCGACCCACAAATGGCAAGCTTCAACGAACGGGCAGAATCGGCGCTGAATACACTCGCGGATATTGCTTTTGAGTTGCGTAACTATTTAGAATCTATCGAGTTTAACCCCCAACGCTTAGATCAAATCGAGGAGCGCCTGAACACGCTCGCTTTCCTCAAGCGCAAATATGGTGGCAGCTTGGAGAGCATACAAGCCTATCTGGATAAATCTAAGATAGAGTTGACGAAAGTCGAGAATATAGACGAGCAGATAGCGCAAGTGGAGCAAAAAATAGCCCAGATAAAGCAAGAGCTGGCAGTCAAAGCTGCACAGCTTTCAGCCGAGCGGGCTGAAGCAGTGCGAAAGCTTACCGCGGGGATCGAGCAGCAGTTGGATAAACTGCGGATGACCAAAGCACATTTTCAAGTTGCGATGCAGCAACTGCCAGACCCGGACGGGCTGGTAGTGAATGGGCAAGCCCAAGCCTTTGATGCTAATGGCATTGATAAGGTGGAGTTTCTGATCGAGACCAATGTGGGTGAGGGTTTTAAGCCGTTGGTTAAAATTGCCTCGGGGGGCGAAACCTCGCGTTTGATGCTCGCGCTTAAGAGCGTTTTAGCCGAGGCTGACCAAATCCCCACCTTGATTTTCGACGAGATTGACCAAGGCATTGGCGGTCGGGTTGGCTTGACCGTGGGAGAAATGCTTTGGCAGCTGGCACGCGAACACCAGGTGATGTGCGTCACGCACTTGCCGCAGTTAGCCGCGTTTGGCGATCAGCACCTGCGCGTCTCTAAGCAGGAGCACGCCGGCCGCACAACTACTCAGGTGGAGGAGCTGCAAGGCACAGCGCGTGTGAATGAGTTAGCAGCGATGCTTGGGGCACCAAGCGAGAGCAATCGGCGCTCCGCTGAGGAATTGTTACGCACAGTTGAGGAATTTACGGGTAAAATTAGGGCAAACAGGTAATCTCACCCAACTGCCTGTTTTAGCAGTTTGATAAATCCCATATCAGACTGCCAGAAGAGTCGCAACCAATGAAAGGAAGTTCATTATGCCTAAGACGAGCGATATTTTAGCTGTTATTTTAGGAGGCGGACAGGGCAAACGGCTCTATCCACTAACCGTCGAGCGTTCTAAACCGGCTGTTCCAATCGCAGGGAAGTATCGCCTGATTGATATTACCATCAGCAACTGCATTAATTCGAATATCCCTCGCATCGCTGTCTTGACGCAATTTAACTCTGTCTCTTTGCATCGGCATATCTCACAAACTTACGTCTTTGACTCTTTCCATTCCGGTTGGGTCCAAATTTGGGCAGCAGAGCAAACGATGGAGCACACCGATTGGTATCAAGGCACGGCTGATGCTGTGCGAAAACAACTTGGCGAAATCCGCTCGACCAACCGCCCCTATGTGCTCATTTTAGCTGGGGACCATCTTTACCGCATGAACTATGCTGAGATGGCAGAATTTCACTGGGCGAATAACGCTGATGTTACTGTCGCGGTACAGCCAGTGCCCAAAGACGAAGCACCTCGATTTGGCTTGCTCAAGCGCGATGAAGATGGACGCATCATCGATTTTGCCGAAAAACCCAAGGATCCTGTCCGCCTGGCTAATATGATTTGCCGCGATGACCCCGAGAAGCCATATTTGGGCTCAATGGGAATTTACCTTTTTAATACGAATGTGCTTATGGATGTTCTACGCCCGGATAAAAGCAAAGAGCATTTAGACGATTTTGGCGGCGATATTATTCCCTACCTTATTCAAAATGGTGCCGGGGTCTATGGATATAACTTTAATGGCTATTGGCGCGATATTGGAACCATTCGTTCTTTCTACGAAACAAATTTGGCATTGACCGAAGAGAATCCTGGATTCAACTTCTACGACCCAGATAAGCCCATTTTTACGCACCCGCGGTTTTTGCCTTGCTCTCAGGTAATTGGCTGTACGCTGAAGAATGCCTTGATTGCTGAAGGATGCCTGGTTTCGGATGCTACGATTGAACACTCAATTGTTGGCTTACGCAGCCAAATCGGTGAGGGCTCAGTAATCAAAGACTCGATTTTGATGGGCGCGGATTACTACGGCACGTTGCGGAACGGCGCCCCGATCGGTATCGGTAAAAACTGCCAAATTTGCTGTGCCATTATCGATAAAAACGCCAGCATCGGCGATAATGTGGTGATCAAACCTTTCCCAGTCGATCGTGACATCGATCACTCACTCTATGCCGTTCGGGATGGTATCGTGGTCATCCCTAAGCACACCACCATCCCTGCTGGTACGGTGATTGCGCCGTAACTTACTAAATGTTGGATTTATAGATTGGTATCTTATGGCAACTGAACTATTTGATAATGCAAAAAGAAACAAAGCAGACGAATTTTATACTCGTATGCCTGATATTGAAAAAGAATTGAGATATTATAAAGACTATTTCCGAGATAAAGTCATCTTGTGTAATTGTGATGACCCTTATGAAAGCAATTTTTTTAAATATTTCTCAATGAATTTTAACTACTTAGGGATTAAAAAACTAATTGCTACTTGCTATGCTGGATCTCCTGTAGCTGGTACACAATTGCCATTGTTTGAGACAGAAAATTCAGAAAGTAAAACTAATAAATTAAAGCAAGCATACAAAATAGAAATTACTAAAATTGAAGATGAGAATTCAGACGGGGCATTTAATCTTACTGATGTTGAATATCTATTAAGAAATAATAATAATATAATTACTACACTGAACGGTAACGGAGATTTTCGCTCTGAGGAGTGCGTAGAATTACTTAAAGAAGCAGACATTGTTATAACCAATCCTCCTTTTTCACTATTTCGCGAGTATGTTGCACAGTTAATAGAATTTGATAAAAAATTTATAATTATTGGGAATACTAACGCATTGACGTATAAAGAAATATTTAAATTAATTAAAGAAGATAAGTTGAGGACAGGCTATACAAATTTCAATGTAGGCATGTATTTTTATGTTCCAGAAGATTGGGATAACTACCATAAAGTTGAAGATGGACGAAAGTTGGTTAGGGTTTCTACTTCTTGTTGGTTTACAAATTTATATGTTAAAAAACATCGGGATTTTATAACTCTTTACAAGAAATATACACCGGAAGAATTTCCTCATTATGAAAACTACGATGCAATAAATGTTGATAAGGTATCTGAAATACCGTTTGATTATGATGGCGAAATAGGCGTTCCGATTACTTTCCTCGATAAATATAATCCTGATCAATTTGAAATAATTGCGCTCGGTATTGTTGGAAGTATAAGTTTTTCTTGTGAAAAGAAAATGGAGATATTAAGAAAAGGTAAGCCAACAGGAGAGTACACAGTAAATGCAAAGGGAACTTTGTATCGGAAATACAACCCTATAAAAGACACCAAACCCCCGGCATTCAGAGACATTGAGACAGGGGAACTATATTCGAGTATGTATGCCCGTATAATTATAAAGCGTAGAGAGAGGCATAATGGAAATTAAATTATACGAAATACCCATTCGTGAAGTTGTAAAAAAATATGTTGACAACTCCGAAGAGGGCGTTGTTGGTTACAATGGCAGACTCAACATCCGTCCTAAATATCAGCGTGAATTTGTTTATGATGATAAAAGGCGCAATGCTGTCGTTGATACGATTAGAAAAAACTTTCCGCTCAACGTAATGTACTGGGTTAAGAATGAAGATGGTACTTTTGAAGTTTTAGATGGACAGCAAAGAACAATTAGCTTTTGCCAGTATGTTAATAATGATTTCTCGTTTGAAAACCGATTTTTCCATAACCTAACGACGACCGAGAGAGAACAGATATTAAACTATAAACTGATGATTTATTTTTGTGAAGGTAACGATAAAGAAAAATTAGAGTGGTTTAGGATAGTGAACATCGGTGGTCTCACACTTACTGACCAAGAATTAAGGAACACAGTGTATACTGGACCTTGGCTATCAGATGCAAAATTAAAGTTCAGTAAGACGAATTGTGCTGCCTATTTATTAGCAAAAGATTATGTCGGCGGCTCTCCTATACGTCAAGATATTTTGGAAACGGCTTTGCGTTGGATTTCAAACGGTGAAATTGAAAAATATATGTCTATTCATCAACATGATCCCAATGCTAATGAACTGTGGATGTATTTTAGAAATGTTATCGAATGGGTTGAATTAACATTTACAGTTAAACGCAAAGAAATGAAGGGAGTTGATTGGGGAGTTCTCTATAATCAATTCAAAGATAAGATATATAACACAGACGAGCTGGAACAAGAAATACACGCTCTCATGATGGACGATGATGTATCGAACAAAAAGGGAATTTATCCCTATGTATTAACCGGCGATGAAAAACATCTCAATATCCGAGGTTTTACAGAAGGTCAAAAAAGGGAAGCATACGAAAGGCAGAATGGAATTTGCGCTATCTGTGGTAATCACTTTGAATTTGAAGAAATGGAAGCGGATCATATTACGCCATGGCATTTAGGTGGCAAAACCATCACAGAAAATTGTCAGATGCTTTGTAGATCTTGCAATCGGACAAAATCCGGTAGATAAATTTTAGTTTTATTCAGAAATTAAAACTCCGGGCGGACCGGAGTTTTTTATGCCCATACGCCAAAGCGCAGGAAGTACACGGCGATGCCGAACGCTACCGCCACGTTGAGCGAGCCTTTACTGCCAGCCATGGGCAAGCTGAGCACGGCATCCGCCAGGGCTAGCACCGCTGGGTCCACGCCTGCCGGCTCGCTGCCCACCACAAGTGCAATCGCCTTGTCTCCTATGGGGGGCACGTAAGAAAAAACCGAAGTGGATGCGGGGGCAGCTTCCAGCGCCAAGATTATTACTCCCTCGGCTTTCAACGCCTCTGCCAATTCTAAAGTGCTGGGGGCGTATTCCCAAGAGACCGTTTGCTCTGCACCCAGTGCCGTCTTGGCAATCTGGGCGTTTTCGGCTGGGTTTGGGGTGATGCCGCACAGCCAGAGCTTTTGCAAGCCGGCGCCGTCTGCGGTGCGGAAGAGCGCGCCCACATTTTGCGCTGAGCGGATGTTATCCAGAATGCCGCTCAAGCTTTGTATGTTGGCCGGCGGGTGAGCGGTTGGCTGGCTCTGGGGCAGTGCTGGCACGGAGGGCTGCAGCTCCCCGCCGCAGCGCGGGCAGTAAGTGCCCTTGAACTCGGCTCGGTCCAGCGGAAAGCGCAGCCCGCAGCCAGGGTTTTGGCATTGCATAAACCAGATTGTGCTAGCAGGTTTCATCTTAAAGCTAATCTTAATCCAAAATCGGACGAAGAGTGATGGATAAAAACAGGGGTTTACGGGGTATAGGCCTGGCCATAAGCAGTGCAATACTGCCCAAAAGTGTAGCCGCGCAGGGTCAGCTCGTGCAGAACCAGCGCCAAGCCAAGCAGGGTATTCGAACGGTCACCCCCTCCATCATGCATCAATATGACGGAATAAGGTTGAATAGCAATTATCACCGTGGAAAATATTTCTTCTGGTGTTTTATTATTCCAGTCCTCAGTATCAATATCCCATAATGAAAGCTCGTAACCTATTCCTTCAACCCAATTTATTACTGTTTTGTCGATAGCTCGATATGGAGGACGGAAGCAGGGGGTAAGAGAATTAATCAAACTTGAATCGATACTGAACACGTCGGCAATAATTGAGTAATTATCTACAATTTCGCTATAAAAAACTTCGTACTCCAATTTTGTAGAATCTAAGTGATTGAAACCATGAATACCAAAGGTGTGGCCTGCTTGAGCTACTTGAAGCGTGATATCTGGATATTTCTTCACGTTATATCCAATTTCAAAAAAAGTGGCCCTGGCATGATATTGCTCGAGCAGCGCCAGCACCTGAGGCGTCCATTTAGGGTCAGGCCCGTCATCAAAGGTCAGGTAGACCACCAGGTCCGGGTTAGGTTCTCCGGTTAGCTGTGCTTCGCCGCCAGCAGAGCCCGCTTGGGTCCAGCCGCTGGCTAGCTGAATAAACTGCTGTGTGCGGCCGGGATCCTGGGGTTGGCTTGCGGGTGGCGCAGCCTGAGCGACGCTCACCGCCATAGCCGGCTGGGCGGTGATGCCAAGCAGGGCAAAAAGCAAGGCTAATACCAATCCTTTTTTCATTTGACACTACCTAAAGTTGCAAAGGGAGCTATAACGAGCTTGTACCTTATCCATATATTATATAAACGTTGCAAGCCCAATGCCAGTTCCAGTCTAAACAAAGAGCCTGCAAAGTCTCGTCACTCTGCAGGCTTTCGTAGTCGGTTTTTACCTAATCTGCCATGCGGGCATCCAATTGCGTCCAGGTTTGCCCGCCGTTCCGGCTGTAATAAAGCAAGTTATGGTCAAAGCTCTCGCTGGAGCTATCATAGACCAGCAGCCATCCATTATCAGCGTCCACAAAGTCCAAGCTCAACGCCGTATAACCCACCGGCAAGGCACTGCTCAGATCTTGCCAAGTCATGGCGCCATCGCTGGTGCGGAAAAGGGCAGCTTCCCCGAGGATCCAGCCGTGCTGGGCATCAGTGAAGTCATAAACATAACCCTGAACAGGCGCGCTTGAGGCCGACTGCCAGGTTTGGCCGCCATCTGTGGTTTTGCATAAGATAGATTGAGGCGTGCCATCCGTCAAAAAGGTTTGTAGGGGCAGGAAGCCCTCCGTAGCACTGACAAAAATGGGCGGGAGGCTGTTATACATCGCGTCCGGGTCGGCATCGGCGATATCGCAAGGCTGGTGCGCCCAGGTGACGCCGCCATCCGTTGTGCGATAGAGGTACACAAAGTCATTGACCGGCTCGGAGCCAGTCATCCAGCCATTAAGCGGATCGAGGAAGGAAAAACCGGATTTGATCCCGCCGGCGGGCAGAGAGGGGTCCTCACCGCCGGGTGTATGTGTAAAGCGCTGCTCCCAAGTTTGCCCAGCGTCGGTAGTGGCATAGAGCGCTACCCATTCCGAGCCTGCGCCCGCGCCCAAGCGGCTGAGCATAAAGCCAGTGTTGCTATCCAAAAAGAAGAGTGAGCCACCCAAAAAAGATTGCGGGCTCTCGGCCCAGGTCGCACCTGCATCGGTGGTGTGCAAGATGGAGGATGATTCCGTCGCGAAATCCGAAAGGCTTAGCCAAGCTGTGTTCCCATCCAAAAAGAACCCGTCCACATTTTGGGATTCTAAGGTATCCCCAGGCTCGGGGTAAACAGTAGTCCAACTCAAGCCGCCATCCGAAGTGTGATACAGCGCGTGATGGTACATATCAAAAGCCCAACCGCTGCCATCGGCGAACATGTGCAAATCATAGATAGGCAGACCAACTGAAGGTGCCGGTGTTGTCTCGGTCTGGGTTGGGATTGCCGTCGGCTCGGCTGTAGGCGTCTCGATGGGGTAAGTAACGTCAGTAGGAGAAGGGAAGCCACCTGCCGGGTAAGAAGTATCGACTGGCGTGGTGGGAGAAGATGTCGGGGTTTGCGGGGCGCAAGCGCCGAGCAAGAGCCCAAAGATTGTCATTACCAAAAGGGTTTGAAGTTTATATTTCATAAGAACTCCTTATGACCATTGTACTATGGACGCAAGGCACTGAAAATTAGTTCCAAAAGAAGTTTGATTTGATAAAAGGAAAATGCCCTTGGCGCGATTCGAACGCGCAACCTACTGCTCCGCAAGCAGTTGCTCTATCCATTAAGCTACAAGGGCACAATTTCAGTGTAACCATATTTTATCGCTGAATAGGTGCTTGGTCAAGCAAAATTAGCTTTAACACGAAATTGCTGTCAATAAATATGCATTGAATAATGCGCCTGCTCAATATACTCATCCCATCTGAGTGTTTCACGTGAAACATTATTTTGCTGGAACAGCACTGTTTCACGTGAAACCTAAGGCACGATGACTTGCCTGCCTTCCGAAATGACCGCACTTTCATGAACGAGAAAGGCGAGTGCCTTGCCGGTAGCATCGTCAATCACCAGATCTAAATGGCTGTTGGGGCTCACATCACTCACTTGGATGAGTTGCAGGCGTGTTTCCAAGCCCTCCTCGGGTGTGATCCAATCAGCTAAGTGGTTAGGTGTAGTTTCGAAAAACGCACCTTGAAAGTTATCTTTGCTCAGATTGACAGCAATAGGATAAATTTGCCCTTCCAGCAAGTCTTGAAAGAAGTGTGTGCCCAAAGAAGGCTCATCGGGGATGCCAAAGGGACCGCCGGTGAGTTCTACCAAAGCTTTAGCATTATAGATATCCCCATAATCTACATGCACGCCTAAATCCGGATTGGAAGTACCCCATCGGCCTGGACCTACGCAGATAAAATTTTCGCCAGCTAAGGCGGCGTTGAGCTTACCGATGGCACGTTCCAACTTGTTGCGCTCAGCGCTATTAGGGATAGAGAAGTAGGCTTCCGGTGGCACGTAAAGCACATAGTGCACATTTTGCACACTGCCGCCGGAGACTATACTTTGGCCCGAGAATATCTGATCCTTTTGAGGTATATGTTGGGGCAGCAAATAAACGCTCTCTTTAATCGTCCCAAGTGGTCGGCATTGGATTAAGGTGATTTGTATTTGCGGTTTGCCTTGTTGTTCTTCTACTTTTGCGGTAAATTCCACGTCCACCGGTGTGTCATACTCACTTTCTAAGGTGGCTAAAAGTTCTCGCATTAAGCTCGGGAAATCTGTGTGGCGCAGCAACTCGTCAAAAGTGAGGATGAGGCTGTGTGTATCCCCCTCGATGAATTTCGCGTGCATATTGTGGATATAACCGTCACTATCGATTTGGGCAATGTAGCGAAGAGCAGGCACCCGTGGGCTTAAAACTTCATGTACCGGCAGCGTCCTGAACAGGTTGTTTTTGAGGTCAATGAGGTCAATGAATTGCTGGGAGTAGCGCCGGATGGACTGCAACGAAGTGGAAGGGGTGAGTGTGGGGTGGCTAAGAGCGACTAAGCGGGGGTAATCGTTGCCCACGCGGTCTACGGCGCGCGTACCCAGCCCCCAAACCAAACGCAGGAAACCGTCTTCCGGACGGATTTGAGGTGACCAGCGGTATTGGTTGCGGCTATAGCCAACGCCAGCTAATTGTGGGAAGTAGTATTGCCCGACTGGTTGCCCTTCAACGACCTGGATAAGTAAAGCCATGCGCTCGTCGTAATCGAGTAGACCGCGGCTTTTGCGGTAAAGCAATGCGTTAGGGTTGAGTGTGCTGGCATAAATACGCGCCATGGCTTGCTGCATTGCGCGTAGATTTTCTTCTGGTTCCCCTTGGTTGGGGAGATAGATGCTTTCGTATTTGCCAGCAAAAGCCATGCCAAAGTTATCTTCAAGCAAGCTGGAAGAGCGCACAATCAAGGGGCGCCGACCAGCCATGCTTAAAATTGTCTCCATGTGCTGAACAGCACCTGGCGGAAACTCCCCTTGACTGAATTCTTCCAGAATGCGCGGATATTCCTTGCGCATTTGCTCCTCGTTTTTGTATTTTTGATCACCCCAATGCAGTAAATTGTTGATCGAAATGAAGGTGTAGAACACATCTGAGCCGATGTAAAACGAAGTAGGCGTGCGCAGGCTGGCTCGCAGCTCTGGGCTGGATTTATCCTTGAGGATGCGCCCTGCTAAGAGCATGCCGGCAGCTTTCCCGCCGATGCGTCCGCGCCCCATCTTGTGCTTGCGGATCTCAGCTAAATCCGCGATGGTAAACCAATCCTTGGCGATGTTGATATAGCGCAGCTGGTCACTGATCATGCTGCGGATTAACACAACCTTGATCTCCTGCAAGCGGGCAGCGTAAGGTACGCGCTGTTCCGGAGGCAGTTTTTCGATCATCATGCCCTGATTGAAAAGCAGCTCAGTAGGCGCAGTCTCCGGGTTGAACTCGATGATGCCCTCGGGCACTTGTACACCGCGTTCGTTGAGCGCTTGTTGGATAAGCTTGGAGAGATGGCTAAAGTCAAAGTACTTGGCAAAGTACGTGTCCGTCAGGTTATCCAACATCAGTGCCTTACGGCGCTCCCAAGTTTCGGTATCTTCTTCATAAAATGGATTGGTCAAGCCTTCGCGCTCTTGCGATTGGACTGCCGCTTTTACAGCCTCAGCATAAAGGACTTCAGGCACGATGATACTGTGGCTGTAAAGCTCCTGGCGCATCAGCTCACGGACGCGGTTCGCGAGAATCGGGTACTGCGAGAGCGCTAAATAAACGCTGTAATAGCGGTCGCTGCCGCTTTGCGGAAGGGTCATCGGAAAAACCTTATCGTGTACTATTTTCTATTTTATCATTTTAAAGGTTATTTGTATCCGTTTGTAGATTATATAGGTAGTACATTAATAAGAATTAATAAAATAAAGATAATAAGAAAAATAATAAAATTTGGGAAAAGTAAATCAGCCCGAATAAGGAACTTGACCATAGGTCTCCTGGTTTTCCTGTCTTGATAACCGATTGTGAAAACTGGATAATCAGTTTATTTTGAGACCTAAAGGTCAAATAACTTGCAGGATCAGGAGAGTGCGAAGCCTGCCCGTAGGGTACCACGAAAGAACTAAGGCCTGGCACGGTCAGGAGAGTGCGAAGCCTACCTGTAGGGTTCCATGCCATAACAGGGTATAACAAGCTGTCATCGCCGAACTACACAAAAATAACTGACTATAAATTCTATTCCCTACGGATTATGACGTTCTCTGCACCAACGTAGCGATGAAGGTCTTGCAAAACCTCATCGTTGATGTCTGTCGTGTCGTTGGGGAACTCGATCATGTATTTTTCACCCCCTTCAGAGACCGCAAAGGCAAAGTGATAATTGCCTGGATGGGAAACCAGCAAGCCATACAGCTGCCGAATGTGGCGCAAGTCGCGGGTCTTTTCGCCGCAGGGGTGAATGGTCACGATCAGCTGTGGTTCTTTTTCAACCACGGGCTCAACCTGAGTAGCCGCTGCATGGTCATATGGGCTCACGTCAGGTTGGCGGTCCCGCTCGTCCGCCCCGGTTAGCATGTCTGATGTTGGTGCTTCTGCTGGGGCCTTAGCCTGTGCTGCGGAGCTAATTTCAACCCCTTGCACGCCGTTGCTTTGTCTTTCAGCCTCGTAAAGGTAATCTGCGGGGTCATCGCCCATTTGCCATTCCGGTTCCTCAAAAGGTTCTGATGTGTCGCTTTCGCACGGGTCTTCTCTCGGATCCACAGTGCCCGCAGACTGGTGCGCATAGCGGGAAAGCACGCGGATATCCGGCAAATAACGGGAGAGTACCTGTTCATAATAACGCCCCTGATTGCGGTTGTCTGTCTCAGGAGTCTGTAACAAATCAGTATCGACACGGGTTACCTCATCTACGAGGACGCTCAAGCCGTTAGAACGATGATCAACTTTACCCTTGACCACAAGCAGAGCACCCGCTGCTATGTCTGCTTGATAGCGCTTCCATGTGCGCGGGAAGAGCACCAGCTCTATTTCTCCAGCGCTATCTTCAATGGTTACAAAAGCCATCTCCTTTTGGGAGCGCGTGATGAGCGGTCGCAAGCGCTTTACCATGCCGCCAACCGTAACGGCTTCTTTATCAGCAAGTTCTTCCAATTCATAGGATGAATGTGAGAGTTTATCAGCAATCAGGTGCATGGCACTTCTGAGTGGATGATCGCTCACATACATACCCAGTAACTCTTTTTCCCATTCAAGCTGCACATTCAAATCCACTTTAGTTGCGGGATAGAGCTGGATACCAGCGTTAGCTTCCTCACCCATTCCAAAGAGTGCTAACTGGCCTAATTCCTTTGCGTGGAAGTGGTTTGCGCTGACGGCAATCAACTGCTCAACGCTATTGAGCAGTGCCCGGCGTTGACCGAGGCTATCCAGAGCCCCCACTTTGATCAAGCACTCCAGCGGGCGCCTGCCTACCTGGCGCAAATCTACCCGGCGCACAAAGTCAGTAATATCCTTGAAGGGCTTGTTATCGCGTGCGGTGATGATCATCTCGATTGGACCCTGCCCAACGTTTTTGACCGCACCCAGTCCAAAGCGGATTGCCGCTGTCCCGTCCGGCCGGTCCTCAATCACAAAATCATAACCGCTGGTGTTCACATCTGGTGGCAGCACTTCGATGCCGAGGTTACGCGCTTCTGCCACGTAAGAGGAACATTTCTCGGTATTGTTCTTCCACGCAGAAAGCAGCGCGGTCATATATTCAATGGGATAATGGCACTTGAGATACGCAGTTTGTACTGCGATGACGCCGTAATCCGCAGCATGGCTCTTATTGAAGCCATAATGCGCAAAGTTTTCCCAATCATTAAAAATTGCTTCGGCTTCCTCACGTGGAATACCTTGCTTAACCGCGCCTTGTACAAATTTCTTGTGATGCTTGGCAATCTCCTTTTCTTTTTTCTTGGAGATCGCCGAGCGCAAGTCGTCTGATTCGGAAGGGGTATAGCCAGCCAACTCTACCGCGGCTTGCATAATCTGTTCTTGGTAGACCGCGTGGCCGTAAGTATCTTTGAGGATAGGGACCAGCTTCTCGTGGGGATACCTGACCTCTTTCTTGCCGTGCATGCGCTCGATATATTCCGGAATGATTTCCATCGGGCCGGGGCGGAAGAGCGCGATCATGGCAATCACATGTGAGATTTCGGTGGGCTGCATCTGCATGATGTAACGCGTCATCCCCGAGCCTTCAAGTTGGAAGGTGCCCATGGTATGCCCTGCGCTGATGTAGCGGAATACTTCGGGGTCATCAATGGGAATGTTCTCCAAGGTCAGGTGGAGCCCATGGCGCTGCTCGATCAGTTCACAGGCTTTAGCCATAATCGTGAGCGTAGCCAAGCCCAAAAAGTCAACCTTGAGCAAACCAAGATAATTGACGCCATCCATATCGTATTGGGATACGGACTTGATGGGTAGGTCTTCGCTTTGGCTGGTGGGGCGGTGCAAAGGTAGATATTCAGTAATCGGGCGGTCGCTGATAATCACACCGGCGGCATGGGTACCCACATTGCGGATAGAACCCTCCATACGGCTGGCGGTATCAATGAGCTTCTTCATCTGGGGGGATGAATCGTACACAGAGCGCAGTTCGGGCGATTTTTCTAAGGTCTCAGCGATGGTTGGGCTTCTGCCTTGCTGCAAGCCCGGGATCATTTTAGCCACGCGGTCCACTTCCGTCAGTGGAATGTTCATCACGCGCCCCACATCGCGGATCGCTCCACGCGCCGCAATGGTACTGTAGGTGATAATTTGGGCGACTTTATCTGCGCCGTATTTCTGGTTGCAATATTCCATCATCTCCGCACGGCGGTCATCCTGGAAATCCAGGTCGATATCCGGCATAGTAACACGCCCAGGGTTTAAAAAGCGCTCAAAAAGGAGGTTAAAGCGCAGCGGGTCCACCGAAGTGATATTGAGCGCATAGGCTACCAATGAGCCTGCTGCTGAGCCGCGGGCGTTATACCAGATGTTTTTTTCGCGCGCGTAACGGCAAAGATCCCATACAATGAGGAAGTATTCATCAAAGCCCATCTTGTGGATCACACCGAGCTCGTAATCCAAACGTTGCTGCACCGTGGGGGATTGTACTTGGTCTGGCATACGCGCTTCCAAGCCGCGCAAGCAGAGCTCACGCAGGTAGCTCTTGGGCTGCACGCCTTCCGGCAGCTCAAATTTGGGCAGGTGATATTCTTTACGCCGCAAGTCAACTTCACAACGCTCAGCAATGGCTAAGGTGTTGGTGATGGCTTCTGGCACCTCGGAAAACAGCTCTTGCATTTCCTCTGGGCTGCGTAAATAATAAGAATCATCCGCCATGGTCATTCGGTTTTTATCTGAGAGCAGCTTGCCGGTCTGCACGGCCAAGAGGATATCTTGAAGCTCGGCATCTTCCTGCCGTAGGTAGTGCACATCATTAGTGGCAATCAAGCCGACCTTGTATTTTTGAGCCAGCTCCACCATGCCAGGGTTAATGAGAGCCAGCTCCGGAAGATTATGCTGCTGCAATTCTAAGTAGAAATGCTCGCGTCCAAAGACGTCCAGATACCAGCTAAGCGCTTCCTCGGCACGCTCAGTATCCTGCGCTATGAGTGCCCGTGGGATTTCACCTGAAAGGCAAGCCGAGCTGGCAATCAGCCCTTCGGAATGGCTGCTCAAGTAGGCTTTATCGATACGTGGATGGTAGTAAAAGCCTTCTAATTGGCTCGCAGTGGCAATTTGGAGCAGGTTGTGGTAACCCTGCATGTTTTCAGCGAGTAAAACCAAATGAAAAGGCTTAGCATCCCGGCTGACTTCGCGATCGGTCATAGAACGGGGTGCTAAATACGTCTCCAAGCCAATGATAGGCTTGATTCCAGCGGCGGTTGCTGCTTGATAAAAGTCAAGCGTTCCAAACATGGTGCCATGGTCGGTGAGGGCTACAGCGGGCATGCCCAACTGCTTTACACGTGCCACCAGGTCAGCAGGTTTACCAAAACCATCCAAAATAGAATAGGACGAGTGCACATGTAGATGAACGAAAGACATATTCAGCTTACTTCCTTAATGAAATTACAACCCTGCTTCCTAAAACTTTTGAAAGATGAGTCTATTCCTCTCCAATTTAAGTTTAGTATAGCATAAGGTCGTCCTAAAAAAGCAGCTTCTAGGATAAAGTTTCATGTATTTTAAGGCTTGGAATTAAGCTTCTTAAGAAGGAATGTAGGGATGGCTGTGCGTGTAAATTGGGTGTCCATCAAATTCGGTTAGGTTGTCGGGATCTGTAATCTTGGCAGCGTTACGCATATTTACCAGGATTTCCTCAGAGATTTGCCGGTTGGCGCGGATTGAATCACCAATAAACCCAATGATGATGAGAATGATGCCTGCAACAGTGAGCGTGCCGCCAATCGTGACCGATTGTAAGAAGCGGCCAGCGGTATTAATCGTAAAATACAGCACCAAAAAGCGAATCAGCAGTGCTAACCCCAGCACGAGGAAAAGCGCTCCGATGGATACAAACGTGCGCAAAGGTTGGTAGAGCACATACGAGCGGATGATTGCACCGCTCTGGCGCCAGATGAAATTGAGCGTGCCCCGGTGTAACCGCGATTCGCGCCGTTGAGGATTGGTCTGGATGGGCACATGGGCAATTTTCATACGGCTCTTGCCAGCTTGCACAAGGGTCTCTAATGTATAGGAATAAGGGTTATAGACCTGCAAGGGTAAAGCTGCGTAGCGCGAGTAGGCTCGAAAACCGCTGACTGCATCGGGAACATCAGTTTCAGAAACTTTGCGCGCAATCGCGCTGCCGCGAGCTTCCAACCAGCGCTTGGCGGGAGAAAAATTGCGGTTGCTTTGCGTTTGCCGATCGCCAATCGTTAGGTCTGCATCACCCTCCAAAATGGGCTGAATTAGCGGTTGGATTTCACTCCCAGGGTATTGATGGTCCGCATCCGTATTGACGATGATATCGGCGCCCAATGCTAGGGCAAACTGAACCCCTGAGATAAAAGCTTTTGAAAGACCGCGGTTACTGCGGTGCCGTAGTACAAAGTCAGCACCGTGCTCAAGTGCTACCTGTGCGGTATTATCAGTTGAGCCGTCATCGATCACGACAACTTGAATACTCTCAACCCCTTCCAAATGCCGGGGAAGGTCGTCCAACACTTCCGGTAAGGTTTCTGCTTCGTTATAAGCGGGGATTTGGATGATAAGCTTTTTCACGAGGTCACTTTCTGCATATTGCGGTTGCTCTATTTTAACAGGGTTTTCTGCTTTTGTGGATGTCAGCCCGAGATTTGCAGGTAAAATCCTCACCACAAAAATGTGATATATATAGCTTATGCTCAACCTGAAGACCAAAATGCGCTTAATCGCCTGTATTTTACTCGTGGCGTCTGCCTTATTCCCGCCGACGCTTGCGTTCGCCGAGCCGGCTGAGCCCTTGCGCTATGACTTTTCACTAGTTACCGCTGCAGACCTCATTTCAGCCATGAATGTCTTACGCACCTCTTATGGCTTGCAGCCGCTGATTGAAGACCCGATCATCGATGCCGTGGCGCAGAGCACTGCTCAATATATGGCTGATAAACTGCTTTCCTGGCATATTGGCGACGTGGCTGGCAGGCTGGCTGCTGCTGGTTATGGCGGCGGAAGTAAGGTTTATGCAACAGAAAATTTTGCCATTGGATATGGCGCCAGTATTGATGAAATCATGGTGATGTGGTCAGATGAATCGCACATGCTGCCCGCGGTCACCCCTGCCTATTGCAATATCGGCGCCGGCACAGCCCAGGCTTCCAATGGCTCCACTTATTACGTGCTGCAAGCAGCCTATGTTTCTGGCCAAACGTGCGGATCGTATACTTCGCCGGGTGGACCTGTGGAAGGCGGCGGGGGCTTCGGCATCATTGTGCCAGTCACGATTGCGACGCCGGATGCTACAGGCAAGATTGTGCATGTCGTTCAATCTGGCCAGTCTTTCTGGGCTATTGCCGTCGCCTATCAAACAACAATTAAAGAAATCCTGCGTTGGAACAACCTGCCTGAAGGAACGGTGTTGCAAATGGGGCAAGAGCTGGTTATCCCCAACCCGAAAGCTGAGGGATATATGACCCCCACGCCCTTTGGTTACTTCACTGCCAGCCCTCCGGATGCAGATGGGAAGATTGTGCATACTGTGCAAGCCTATCAAAACTTGTCCATAATTAGTGAGGTATACGGTGTTCCTATTGAGCGCATTCTCGAGCTCAACGACTTGACGCGGGACACGCCCTTGCAAATTGGCCAAAAGCTGTTGATTTATCCCGGCAATGTGACCCCAACACCCACACCTCGCCCTCTTACACCGATTGAGATGCTCACGCCAGCTGCCGACGGGAATTACTATCACATTGTGAAGGAAGGGCAGAACTTCTGGCGGATTGCGGATTACTATGGGATTCCCCTGGAAGATTTGCTCGCCTGGAACAACCTGACCGAAAACTACGTGCCATGGCCAGGCGAAAAGCTGTTGCTCAAGGTTACCCCGCCAGCTACCATCACACCCACACCCACGCCGGTCACCCCAACGCCAACACCCAGCCCAACCTTGCCCAGCACTCCTACCGCCACGCTGCTTCCCAGCCCAACCAGCACTGCCGCCCCCGAGCCGACATTGCTTGGGCTTGGCCTGGGCTTTAACCCGCTCTGGCTGATTCCTGTGGTCATTATTCTGGGGGGCGGCGGATATTTGGCATTACGTTCAGCCCGCAAGAAGAGTGCAGCCAGTACATTTTCGGAGCAAACGCCGCCGGATGATGATTCAGCAGACGATATTCAGGAATAAAACTGATTTGGTTCTAACGCGGCAGGAACCAGGTGGAAAACACGCCTTCATAGCGCGTGATGAATTTAATCGGTCCGCCTACGAAGAACAAAATTAACGTTAGTGCGAGTACAACCATTTGCAGCGTGCGGTTCTTAATCCGGCTCTGGGTATACCCGACCAGCCCATAAACCAAGCCGATGATGGGGAAAAGGTAGCGGCCTTGCAGAACGAAGTGCTTGAAGCCATTAGTCAGCTCGCTTTTGTAATTGGTCACAAAAACTACCAAACTATATGCTAAGATGATGAAAACCGCGCTCCAGATGGCATAAGATGGGCGTCGCCAATAGCGGGCAGCCAGCAGCAGCATCCCTACGTAAAACAAACGGTAGAATGTAATAATATGCGCCGGGTAGTAAGTTTTATGCCCCAACATGCCATACGTTTTGGTGAGCATGTCCTTAATCCAGAAATCAATAAAGTAGGTAACTGGATCTGGATAGCCTTGCTGAATGCTTCCAATTAGGCTCAGCTTTTGGGGCAAACCATGTTTTTCCCAGCGGGCATGGTAAGGGCTCAGGTCGCATTGCGCCGGCTGGAGAAGATCAGCGCAAGAGGGCAGAACCGATCGGTAGACCACGAGGTTATAGCCATAGATCGCCAAATTCCCGCCAATAAGGAAGATAAGGATAATTAGCAGAGCCATCTGTCCTTTGGTAAGTGTGGGGAGCGGAAAAATAGCTTTGCGTTGGCGCAATGTATATACCAACCAAGCGATGAAGCTGAAGAGTGCCAGTGGTAGAACAGTGTACTTAGCCAAGCAGCCAATGCACATAAAAACCAACAAAGCCAAGGAATTCGTGATGAAATCTTTGCCATTAAACACGCGTACGAGGAAATACAGCCCTGCCATGCACAGTAAATTCACCAGGTTGTCATAGTTCACCCCGCCTGAGAGAAATGTGAACATCAGCGTATTAGCCAGCAAAAATACCGGCAAGAGTGGCCACCAAGGCTTGCGGATTAGCTCTTTAGCAAGAAAATAACAAAAAATGAGCGTCCCGAGCGAATAGAGCACGCTTGTAAGCCTCAGCACAACTAAAAGATCCCAATCACTCGCCGTTGGATTAATTACCTGAACCAGATTGATAATGCGGCCATTTATCCAGTGATAGAGAAAGGGGTTATGGGCAATGTACCAACCCTGCGAATACGTTTCAGGCGAATCTGGCGGGATACCCCACGTAGTGGCATAGACTTTGGAAAAGATGAAATGCGCCTTTTCGTCTGGAATGATGCCTTCGGCGAGATTGAGAGCCACATAAACAGAAGCTATGGCAAATGTGAGCAGTATACAACCCAATAGGACTTTTTGGGTATTGAGAGACTTATTCTTAGAAATTGCCGCTTCTGATTTGGACATGGATTTATCAGGGCTGTAATATTTTCTACATTATAAATCGAAAAGCTTTAATTTTGGATTTAATTTTTTAACAAACGAGAGCTGATCTTTCAGTCCTCTATCTGGATCTTTGCATTCAGTTTGATATGGACACAAAGTGTTGTGTCTAATTCTTCACCTCTTTGAAGGTACGATAGGTCTTCTCGAAATATCGATTTGTATCCATGAACCCAATTGTGTTTTCGTTTTCATAACAATAAATATATAGTTTATAGACTCCGTTTTCCATCTTTAATGGCGAAAACCGCGTAATGAAGCCATGGTTGATACCGACAATACCTTTATCACGAAATAAGTCCCGTAAATTAAACCTTTCTATAATACTAGTATCAACTTCATATCGTTTATTGTTTGAAACAAAGATTAATTTTATGGTCTTATATTTGCTTACCTGATTAGTTGGAATAAAGGCATATCCGCTAAATTCTGTAGTAAAAAAGATATCCTGCTTAACATAGAAAGTCTCTATTTTAGCTTCGAAATCCCTTTTATATTCGTCGTATTTGGTTGATTCGACTTCTTCTAATCGGTAGGTTTCCATTAATGGGATTGATAAAACGATATTATTTGCAAAGACAAAAAGTAAAACAAAACTTACTGTAATAACCCAATAAAATATTTTATCCGTTTTCTTCATTATCTCTCATCCTGAATTTTACAGCAAGATTAATCAACCATTTGTAAGTCAACGTCCAGTAGTTTATTCAGGACCGTTATCAATGTATTTATTCCAGAATAATTGTCAATGTAAATATCTTCCCCCTGATAATAGACCGCATTTAATATGTTACGTTCATAAATAGATTCCACCGCCAGATCAAATTGATCTATCCCATACCAGAAATGTAAATGGGAGGGATAACGATAGCCATGATCGGATTGAATAATAATAATTGCTTCAGGATCATTGGCGATTATTTCAGTGGCCATTTCTAAAATTTTTTTGCTCGCATATTTAAATTGTGCCAGGTAGGGAGCTGTATCACGAAGGTTTAATCTATCTGAGTCTTTTGTTTTATTTCCTTGTTCATCAAATAAATATGGAACATGTGGAAAATTAAAATATCCAACAGTAAAGAGATTCGATTGTGTTTTTTTACTTGAATCGATCGCATAATTAAACATGTTTAACATATTGCTTATTTCGACCTCTCGATCTTCGCTGCCATAGAAAGGATAATAAGCAGTATTTTGAATAATTGATGATTTGAATGTCCCATAGGTAGAGACAAATTCAATGCTCAAATGCATATCTGCTGAATTAACATCCATAAATTGATAATTATTTGAGTCAAGAGCGTTAATGGTATAGCCATGCTCTTTCATAAGCCTAAAAAGATAAGGGTCTTTCAAATTTGCCTTTTTATCAGCTGCAGTCATTTCTATGCTATTTACTTTGCTCAGCTGTAGTAAGTTTGGTATTTCAGTAAAGGTATCTATCGTGTCATTAACTGAATGTTTCGATGTGACAAATCCCAATTCTTCAAGAGCATCATAAAAAGCACTGTTATCGTAATTACAATAACGTTGAACACTATCAAACCCCGCGTATTCATCAAAGATAAAATAATATACATTTGGTAAATTCCCCATCTGATTGTCGGAAGTCGGAGTAATAATTTTTTGATCAAGTTCAACTTGATTTTGAGCTTTCGTAGCTATGGTTTGGAATGCTTTTGGAATAGCAAGAATTCCGTTAAATATAATTAGTCCACCAAAAATCAATAAGAATACCTGATTAATTTGATTAGCAAGTTTTGCATTACTCTTATGATAGATAAGATGACCAATTTGGAAAATAAAAAATAAGCAAATAATTGCCACATGCCAGTAGTAAAGCATTGGAATTACCTTCACAATTGCTTTTTCAATGAATGCAAAGTACAGTCCAATTATTAAAAAGATATTGCTGATTAGTGCTGCTTTCTCAATATTGCGAAATATGAGGAAACTAAAACCGAGGATTATTAAACTAATCAACAATAAAATTCCAGACATTTCGATCAGATCCGAGAATATCGCAGCCCCCGTATTTTGAAGATAAAGAAAAAAACAAGGGAATAGGGCTACGCAAATTAATGAAGCAATAGAAATTACCGTGTTCTTTTTATTCACAGATGTAACCTCATGATCCAAAAAATTTATTGATAAAAATCTTTCTCAATTTATCCATTAAGTCGCGTTATTGATTTTAATAACATTTCCCGCTCATAGATTTCCTCATGCTGTTTCATAGCGGCTTTATTCCCTGATAAATGCTCATCGGCAGAACCGGTACGATTATAATTCATAACGATTGCTGGGCATAAATCTATTTTATATCCTTTCCTAATGAGACGAAAAACCCAATCATAATCTGCAGCTCGATTAAAAATGGAATAAAAAGGAACATTTACAAAGGCATCTTTTCGACCAAAAAGGATTCCCAAGCCTATATAATATTCCAACTTCAAATATCTTTCCAAGTTGAAGGGCTCGCAATAGACTGGTGTTACACTGCCGTCAGCGGTGATGATATTATAGTTACAATAAACGACATCCAACTCCGGTTTATTAATCATCATTTCTAAGGGAGCACTAATTCTATTTTGCAAGACTGTGTCATCATCATCAGAAAAAAGGACAAACTGTCCTTTTGCAATCTGCACTCCCAATATTCTGGCTTCAGCCGAACCAACATTAATTGGGGCGCGAAGCTGGGTTATATTTTTATATTTTTCTTGTAATTCGAACAGGAGATTAATCGTTTGTGACTCAGAATTGTCGTCCACAACTATAATTTCAAAATTTGGATAATCTATTTGCTCAATTGATTCGATGGCACTCTGTAATAAGCTGGGTCTATTTCTTGTTGCTACAATTACAGATACTTTCGGAATGAAGCCACTTAAGTCAAAGGGAGCGCTGACTGCATATTTCTCAAATAAGAGCCGGTCCGACTGCATCATCAATTTTTCCTTCGTTTCGCCAAAAGATTGGTTATCTTTGTGTAAAACGAACGCCTCGGAAATTACCAAAGGGAAACCATTCATGAGAGCCCGAATTGAGTAATCGACATCTTCGCCCCCATAGTACTCAAATTCCTCATTTAATAATCCGACAACTTCTCTAACTCTTTTGGGAATATAGGCACAAAACATGTTTATAGGAAAATTCGTCAGCCGAATTGGTCCTTCCCCCCACATTTGCGGATTCCCTGAACATTGAAATCCTGTATGGGCTCCTGTTAAACATACGCCCTTCGAAGCCACACGTAGCTTCTCTAACCAGCCTTCAGTGACCTCTGTGTCATCATTTAATAAAACAACGTCATTATGTGAATCCTTTAAAACGATATTATTAGCAAAAGAATAATTAAATAGTTCCATTTGGTGGGTATGCACATAAACATCGTCTGAAATCAAATCCGTGATTTTTTCCCGATCAGCTTCATGAACTACGAAATGAAGATCGTATGTATCAGATTTTGTAAATTTTCGTATGCTCGCAACACAAGCTTGTGCATGGACCGGATTAGGGCCGATACAAATGATGATATCTACTTTTTCCGTAACTGGAAGAGGCGTAATTTTATTGTATACATCCCAAGTGCTTACAAAGAAACGTGGGTCGTTAAACTGTCCGAAACCAGAAACAGTGCCAAGGTTCCCTGTATTTTTACTTGAACCGTTCGTGGCGGTTTTGATGGTGGAAATAGGACCGGTTTGTTTTAAAATCCTCTTCAATTTCCGAAACCCTCGTTTTATTAGACTTTGATTTACAGGCTTTCCTTCTTTTCCGTGATAGCGTATATAGTGGACCAATGGGTTGATATTATCCGACTTGACCGAAGGGTGATTTTCGATGTAGAAATTGGTGTTAAAAGATTCCGATGGATTTCGCCCTTCTTTCCAGCCATATTTCACAAAATGCTTTAGAGGATCAATATCCGCTCTGCGGACATCTGGGTTATGAAGCAGGTAATATTTCTCATCAAACAAACCGCTGTGCTTGATTGCAAAATAATCCCTTAGGTTGGTTAGCATTACTTTCTCCTCACCAGGCGCGAGAGGTGGCGCAGTGGGCGGGTTATTTTCCAGCTGGTGCTGGAAGTATAATCCACAATCTCAAGCTGTAAGCCCTTATTTTCAACGAAAAGCTTTTGTATCTGCTCATCTCTGAGATTTATATTCTTTAAGCTTTCAGTCAACTTTTGGTTTAAGGCTTCATTTTCAACAGAAAGCTTTTGTATCTGCTCATCCTTAAGATTAAGCATCTCGAGGTTTACTAAACTGTGATATTCCTCTAGTTGGCCAGCAAGTGCAGTGATTGCTGAATTGATATTTGGCTCAACTTGAGCTTGTTGAACGCCAAGAGTGATAATTTGGTTATAGACTTCCTGCCACTCATTGGCATGGTACTGAATCAGCCAATTTTGTTGCACTCGTTGCTGTGCCTCCTGAGCAAACTGCAAGCGCAGCTCTGGGCTCTCGATCAGCAGCTCCAACTTGCGTTCCCACTCCTCCGGAGTGGCAGCTAAAAAACCATTCTCGCCATCATGCACCACCTCGGCATAGGGCGGAAGCGCAGAAAACACGCCAGGAATGCCCAATGCGGTATATTCGAAGTATTTAATGGAACTTTTACAACAATTAAAAAGATTATTTTCTAAAGGTGCAATAGCGATATCAGCTTCCAATTGTAGAGAATCCGAAATAAATTTCTGAAAATCATAAGTTCGCAAAGGTATATAGGTTACGTTCGGGTGGTTAGAGAGGATCTCAGGGGGCTCTGCACCATAAAAACAAAATGATACCCCTCCTCCGTATTTTTGAGAAATTTGTGCAAGTGGTTTCGCAATTAATTCTAAATCAGGCTTGTGAGTTGGCGTTCCAACAAATAGAATACGAACCGGAAATTGATTAGTAGTTAACTTTGACTTACGAAAATGCCACAATTCATTGTCTAAGTAATTGGGAAGCACATAGATATGAGGATTGTAAGGTAGCAGCGCCTCTCGAAGGATATGTGTTGTAACCGTAATTGCATCTACGTTAATCAAAGCATGCAAGAAAGCTGCTAATCCGTCGGCATAGTAACCTGAAATCCGATCAGGGTGATATTGGGGTAAAGCCAAAAGATGATCATCTAAATCCAAAACAACCGGCTTACCCATGAAGTGAGCATGTTCTAATACTTGAAGATAGTCCGAAAAACTGCGTGAAAAATCCCGCTGAAACAGAATAAGAGGCGCTTCGTTGATGCTTTCCAATAATAGCTTGCCATCACGAATTCCAGGAACGATGTCAATCCCTGCTTGTTTGAGAGGACTATAAATACGATATTGTTCCAATGCTGAAACACCTTGGCTATATGTAAAAAATGCGATGCGATCGATGGTCATTTTTATCTCACTCGAAGTTTCGCGTTTAATTATCCTTTTATACCCATGGCGCCTTATTCGTTTGGGTCTTGATTTTCCAATGGCAATCTATTCCTTGTTCTGATGAATTCCAGAAATGACCGACTAGTCATATCAATGATGTCTAGGGCGAGGTCTTCTAAGTCTACCCCAGACACACCTTTCAGATTGCGTATAATTTGATTGATGCGACCACCAAAGTGTTGTACAGTAAACGTTTCTATCGCGAAATGTTCCCCCTGAATCGCTAATCTCTCCCGTAATGTTGCATCATCCATCAGCCTTTCGATCTGATCAGCCAGCTTCAGATAATCTCCTGGTGAGTACAACAAGCCTGTGTTTCCATCTTCAATCAACTCTGGAATACCACCTGAATTTGTCCCGATCACAGGCTTTTTTAGCAGCATTGCTTCACCGATAGTTCGCCCCAGACCTTCCATTCGGGAACAAACCAAAACGGCGTCAGCTTGTTCAATGAGAGAAATAAGATTTTGTTGAAAGGGTAAAATGCGAACATGTGACCCAATTCCTGCGGAATTGATCAACTCTTCCATACGAGCCTTATAAGCTGGCTCAGTATTATAACCTGGCATGAGCAACTCCACCTGGCGTTGACGGTTTTTAATGAGTTCAATAACTGCCCGAATGGCGTCCTCCTGCCCTTTAGCTTTGGTAATTGTTCCGCTCAAGAGCAAGTGGAAGGCTTCGGGAAAAGAGAAGGAAGGGTTATTACCGGATTTTGTTTCAATTTCTTTCTGTGGAAGCGCAATATTCCAGTAAATCGTTTCCACATTCGGAAAGTTAAGATGAGGAAAAAGCGCTTGGTGGATTGCTTTTGAACGGGTAATAATCTTCGCGGAGCTTTTGCAGATAAATTCCAAGCTTTTTTCAAAGCCCAACAGAAAATTTAAGCCGTGATCTAACACTCCGAATTCATTTACCATCCAAACATGCGGTCTGCCCAGCATCAGCGCACTCATAGCTCCCCAGGGGATTGTGAGCGTATTGGTGAGCACCACGTCAGGATTAAGATCCGGTAGGATATCATAATTCTCTCTCCACCAGTGATCCGTGTATATCAGGTTAGCCTTCACTTCATCCGTTTTGTTCTTTTCGAGATAGCACCACCAACCCAAGGGTGCCGACTTGGTAAATGCACCGGCTTTTTGCAGTTCTTTTTCCAAGTCTCCCTCAGCTGGAACAATCACTGTGCAAAGCGTCTGATATTGGTTGCTTAGTTCTTGAACCAACTCTAACAAACTGCGTTCTGCACCTCCGAAGGATACGGAATGCGAAAAAAACAGCGCATGGGAGAATGTACCGCTTTGAGTGCAAACAAGGTTAATAAACTCTTGGGAATGGGACTCGCAAATGGTTTCAAAATGGTCAGCGTCTCTAGGATGCCAGGCCAGATTTTTTGCCTCGTCAGGAAGGATAAGGTCAAAATCCAGTTGCATAAGCTGGCTTACAAGCGCCTGCAAATCACTCCAACGCTGGTTGCTTTCCAACCCGGTAAGCACAAGAAATAAATTTTCCCACTCAGTAAGCTTAGTACCAAAGCCTGCTAAAAACTGGGATGTAGCATCAACGCCGTGTAAATGGAGCAACGTGGGTTTTAGATTGTTTTCTTTTAATAATTCAGTAAGGGCTTCAAATGAACCTGGCTTCAAGATAACCTCTGAAGCTTTGGTGCCGGCAAAACATTGCTCTAAAGGTGGCAATTTTTGATGAGCTGAAACCAGAGCGTAGAGTTCAGCCTGAGGGCATTTCACTGCCGCAAATTTCAATAACCCCGCACCTTTAGGAACAAAATCAATCACACGCTCCAAACGAGGCGCGAGCACACTAAGAACTTTGGCTAGAGTCTCGGGCAAGTCTGCTTCTTGATCATCTTTCGCAGAATTTTTCGATACTTCCGTTGGCGAGGTAAACGCTACACTTTGCTGCTTGGACTCGGCTAAGTCAGCTAAGTGTGCTAAATAGGCTGGGTCGTAAATCTGGCTCAAATCCAGTTTTGATCCCATGATCTCATCCCACTCGGGGGGATTAAAATTTCCGAGACCCGCCGATGGATAAAAAGTCATCTCGCCAAAATACATTTTACCTTGCACTGGATATAAATCCACGCGCACAAATGGAAACCCGTTGGCCAGCTGCTTTGCGAGGCTCTCCATTAAATCCATCTGGGCGGGGCGGTCAACTTCGAAAGGATAACGTGGGTAGGTGGTCGAATAGTCTAACCTTTGCCAGTTAGCATCTACTTTAAACGCGGAAGGGGACCCCATGTGCTTATTTAGAACTAAGGTAATCGCAATAATCTTGCCCTGGGCTATCATAATTTTGCAATCCTCAGGAATCTGACCATTCTCTGTGGTTAGGAGTTCTTCGATAAGGATCTTGGGCGTGATATTTTTATAAGCCCATTCCCTAAAACGGGCGTAAAAATCGTAATTCAACCAAGCGTTCATCTTGGCTTCAGCATCCACCCAATCAAAGCTACTTTTATCTTGGCAGATGAGAGTGAAACCCGAGCCATGATTGGTCTTCATCACGAAGCGATCTGGCAATTCGTCTTTAGGAATATCGCTGAACCGCTCATATACCCCAATGGTTGGGACGATGTATTGCTTGCCGATAATGGCAGCTGCGAGTTCCTTAGCTTTAAGCTTATCTGAAAATTCTGACATATTCGGGTTGCGATAAAGCAATTTATAAATTTGGATCTTTTCGGTGAATTTCGTGGGGTGGCGGAAGTCAATCATCCGTCCAAAGCGCTGCTGATACACTTCCTGAATGGCAAGCATATCTTCAACTAATTCTGCTTCTATTTGGGCACCATATGGTGAGCGCCCTTCTTGCCGGCCAAATTTCAGGTAATGGATGAGCGGATTAACCCCAGAGCGGCGCACATCCGCATACGTGTCCAAGTAGCCAGTGCTGTCAAATTTGGGTCCGGGTGTACGGCCTTCAAATCCGCCAAACTCTAAGTAATGCCTTAATGGATCGACTCCGCCTGCAATTACATCGGGGTTATTCTTCCGATACCAAATCTCATCGAAGTAACCAGAATTCTTAACTAATTTTATTTCTGCGGAAAAATTCTTAGGTCTAATCTTGTTTTTGATTCTATATAGGCTTCTTTTTAGACCATTTTGCAAACCCATCTCACCAACTCCCCCGGTAAAACCTTTATTCACAGTTTATCGCCAATTTAAGCGCTCCCCGCCATGCCGGCAGTTGCAAGCCGAACGCCTGCTCAAACTTCCCACAATCCAATACCGAAACCAGCGGACGCTCCGCCGGCGTGGGGAACTGGCGGCTCTTGGCGGGCAGCAACTGCCGCACCTTCTGCTCACTCTTCTTGGGGTCCAGCTCCAGGATGGCTTGCGCCCACTCGTAGCGGCTGCAGGCGCCGGAGCCAGCTAAGTGATACAGCCCAGCTTTCTCGCGCAGGTAATCCACAGGCTCACTGCGCCCTTGGGCAAGGACCAAAGCAGTGGCTTCGGCTAACATGCGTGCCCATGTGGGGCTGCTGACCTGGTCATCCACCACACGCAGGGTTTCCTGCTCCCGCGCCCACTGCAGCACCTTAGTGACAAACCCGCCTTGGCGCATCGAGTAAACCCAGCTGGTGCGCAAAACGAGGTACGCCCCCCCAACTGCCTGCACAGCCTGCTCGCCTTCTAGCTTGGTCTGGCCATAGACGTTGAGTGGGTGAGGTGCGTCGCTCTCCACATAAGGCGCACCCTTGCGGCCGTCAAAGACATAATCAGTGGAGTAATGGATGAAGGCTGCATTGAGCCGCTTGGCTTCCTCTGCCAGCACGCCCGGCGCCACTGAGTTGATTTGCCGGGCAAGTTCTGCTTCGCTCTCGGCTTTATCCACGTTGGTATAAGCTGCTGCGTTGACGATGACCTGCGGGTTCACCTCGCGCACGAGACCGGGCAGGCTGGCAGGCTTGCCTAAGTCGATTTCCGGGTAGTCGTAGGTGACCACCTCGCCTAACGGCGCCAAGCAGCGCTGCAATTCCCAGCCCAACTGTCCGTTTTTGCCAATTAACAATATGCGCAGCATCTTTAGCCCCCTGCCAAGTGCCTGAGGTAAGCACCGTAATTGGTCGCGTTGAGCCCGTCTGCCAGCGCGAGCAGCTGCTCGCGGTCGATGTAACCCATGCGGTAGGCGATCTCCTCCACAGAAGAGATCATCATGCCTTGCCGCTCTTCAACAGCTTGGATAAAAGTGGCGGCTTGCAGCAGGGACTCATGTGTGCCGGCGTCCAGCCAAGCCACGCCGCGCCCGAGCACCTTCACCTGCAGCTGGCCTTGCTCCATATAGCGCCGGTTGAGGTCGGTAATCTCCAGCTCGCCACGCGCCGAAGGCTGGAGCTGCCCTGCATAGCGCACCACATTGGCATCATAAAAATAAATCCCGGGCACCGCCAAGTTCGAGCGCGGCTGTTTGGGCTTTTCTTCTAAGCTTAGCGCTTTGCCGTTGCCGTCGATTTCTACCACACCATAACGCTCCGGGTCACGGACGGAATAAGCAAAGATGACTGCGCCCTCTTTGAGCTCAGCCGCGTTGCGCAGCACCGTCGGCAGCCCATGCCCAAAAAAGATATTATCGCCTAAAATTAGGCAGGCTGGTGAGCCCGCCAAAAAGTCTTTGCCCACCAAAAAGGCATCCGCCAAGCCGCGCGGCTCCGGTTGCACAGCGTAAGCGAACTTCAACCCCCACTGCGCGCCATCTTGCAGCAGGCGCTGATAGAGCGCTTGATCTTCTGGTGTGGTGATGACCAGGATCTCCTGGATACCAGCCAGCATGAGCATCGAGAGGGGATAATAAATCATGGGTTTATCGTAAACCGGCAAAAGCTGCTTACTGATTGGAATGGTGAGCGGGTAAAGCCGGGTACCTTTGCCGCCGGCTAAAATGATGCCTTTCATGTCTGGTCCTTTCTATTCGCGTAATTCTTCTGCATCCAGCCATCGTAATCTGATTGCTGGGTAATGGCTTGAACCCACTCTGGGTGTTCCAAGTACCAGCGCACGGTAGCAAGCAAGCCTTGCTGTAAATCGTGGCGTGGTTGCCAACCGAGTTCGCTCTTTATTTTGCTGATGTCAATATCATAGCGCCGGTCGTGCCCTGGTCGGTCAGGTACAAAAGTCATCAGCTGCTCGTGTGGCGTGAAAGGCGAATCGGGCTGCAATTCATCCAAGATCTGGCAGATGGTGCGTACGATCTCTAGGTTGGCGGGCTGGTTATCCCCGCCAATGCAGTAGGTTTCACCCACACGGCCTTGCGTAGCCACTTTCCACAGTGCTTCGCAATGATCATCCACATACAGCCAGTCGCGGATTTGCATGCCATCGCCATAAATCGGCAGAGTCTTGCCGCTGGTGGCGTTTAAGATCATCAGCGGAATGAGTTTTTCGGGGAATTGGCGCGGTCCGTAGTTGTTGGAGCAGTTGCTGATGCTGATGGGTAAGCCATAAGTCGTATAGTAAGCGCGGACAAAGTGATCACTCGCAGCCTTAGAGGCCGCATAAGGCGAGCGCGGTTGGTAGGCGGTTTCCTCCCTGAAAGGCGGGTCGGCTTTGCTGAGTGTGCCAAAGACCTCATCGGTGGAGACGTGATGAAAGCGCACTGCGTCACGCGGAACAGTTTTATCAACCAGCCAGGCTTTGCGCGCAGCTTCTAGAAGTGTGAAAGTGCCAATGACGTTGGTTTGCACAAAGGCGCCCGGGTCGAGGATTGAGCGGTCCACGTGTGATTCGGCGGCAAAGTGCACCACAGTATCAATCTCGTATTCCGCAAAGATGCAGTCAACCAACTCTCGATTCGCGATATCCCCGTGGATAAACACATGCCGGCTCGGGTCGGGAAGGTCCTTAAGGTTTTCCAGGCTGCCGGCATACGTGAGCGCATCCATGGTGACGATCTGTACGTCTGGCTCACTGCCCAGTAAATAGTGTACAAAATTGGAGCCGATAAAGCCAGCGCCTCCAGTGACAAGCACATGCCGCATAATTATTCCTCCTCTTGCTCTGGCTGCCAGCCAGGCGGGTAAGTCTCTACCTCAACTAAAAGTGGAGCGTGCTGGTCTTTCTCTGAAAGCAGCGGAGCTCCGCCTTCCGCGAGCGGCCAGGCAATGCCGATGGCGGGGTCGTCCCAGCGGATGGCGCGCTCCCACTCCGGAGCGTAATAAGCACTGGCTTTATAGAAAACCTCTGCCCAAGGGCTGAGCACATAAAACCCATGCGCAAATCCAGGTGGTACCCAGAGTTGATGCTTGTTTTCGGCAGAAAGCCGCGCCCCGACCCATTGTCCAAAGGTTGGCGAGCCCTGGCGGATATCGACGGCGACGTCGAAGATCTCTCCCGCCACGGCGCGTATCAGTTTACCCTGGGCTTGGTGCAGTTGGTAATGCAGCCCACGCAGGGTGCTTTGCCTTGAACCGGAATGATTATCCTGTACGAAGTTAATCGGGCCGCAGGCAGCTTCAAAAATATCCTGCCGATAGGTCTCTAAGAAAAAGCCGCGTTCATCCCCAAAGATGCGGGGAATAATCAGCACAACATCCGGGATGGCGGTAGGGATAAATTCCATCTTATTGGTTGCTCCTACGGTAAGCTTCGATCACTTCAGCTGGATCGCCAATCATTTGCACTTGCCCATGATCCAGCCAGAGCACACGGTTACACATATCTTGAATCTTAGCCAAGCCATGCGAAACAATTAAAACCGTGCTGCCTTGTTCTTGATAACTTTGCATGCGCTCATTGCACTTTCGTTGAAAGGCTTCATCTCCAACGCTCAGAATTTCATCCACAATGAGGATCTCGGGCACATGCGCTGTTGCCACAGCAAAACCTAAGCGTGCATACATGCCGGAGGAATAGGTGCGCAATGGAGCGTCAATAAACTCACGCAGCTCCGAAAATTCAACAATTTCTTCAAACACGGTGTCCATCTCATCCTGGTCGTAACCCAGCAGAGCCCCATTCAGATAGACATTTTCCCGCCCGGTCAGCTCGGGGTGAAAACCGGCGCCCAATTCCAATAGAGGTGCAATCTTGCCAAAAAGCTGCACGCGTCCTTCAGTCGGGCGCAGGACGCGTGAGATCACCTTGAGCATGGTGCTTTTTCCGGCGCCGTTATTACCGATGATGCCAAAGACCTCTCCACGGTTAATCGTCACGCTGACGTCTTTGAGCGCTAAAAACTTGTTGAATTGAACCTTGCGTTGCAGTGTACGAATGGCATATTCCTTAAAAGTGCCAATGCGTTCTTTAGGAACACGGTACGCAACCGAGACATCCTGCAGCGTGATGATGGGTTCGCTGTTCAGTTTGGCTTTTTGGCTCAGCAATGGTTTAGACTCGATAAGCATATTCATCCGATCTCGAAGTGAAAAATAGCCAACCTACAATCAGCATACCCACTGACCAAGCCAGCGCTGGCCAAAGGTCTTGCAAACCTGGGATAACCCCTTCATAAACAGGCATACGGAACATTTTGAGCATCCAATACATCGGGTTGATGCGGTAGATGGTCATGAACTGCGCTGGAATGATTTCTTCGGGGTAAATCACGGGAGTAAGATACATCCAAGCCATCAGCACAATTTGGTACATTTCTGCCACGTCTGGGAAGAAAATCGCCAATGCTGAAAGCAGCAGCCCAAACCCGAGCGCAAATGCGGTAAGCAGCAAAATTGAAATGGGAAGAAAAAGAACTGTTAGGTGGATAGTGGTCTGCGTGATCACCATGACCAGGAGCAGCGGGATTATCGAGAGCAGCAGATTTACCAGCGCCGTGCCAATGGCGGAGACGCCGAAGATAGTGCGTGGCAGGTAAATGCGCTGCATCAGGCTGCCGCCCCACACCAAGCCGCTCATAGAAGCGTTGGTGCCTTGCGCGAAGAAGTTCCAGGCTATTAACCCGCTTAGGATATAAACCGGATAGGATTGCACTGATTTAAACAGGTTGGAAAAGACAAAGGTCATGATGAGCATCGTGCCGAGGGGGTTGAGCATCGTCCAAGCCACGCCCAGCGCCGAGCGCTTATACCGCGCTACAATATCCCGCCGCACGAGCTGCTTGAGCAGATAGCGGTAATGTTTAAGCTCCTGAATCTCAGTCAGCGCCGGCGATGTATTTGCGGCAGAGTCATACACAGGTTTGGTGATGGTATTCAAGCTGTTTCCTTGTTGGCTTCAAATTTCCTAAATTATAATGTTATCATAATCGGAAAAATGTGCCTCAAAAGCCCTCAGGATGCTTAACCCTAAGTATACTATGACCTCGCCTTATTTCTCCATCATCGTGCTCTATTGGAATAGCGCAAAGTATCTCGCAGAGCATCTCCAGTCATTAGCTGCCCAGACCTTGCAGGATTTCGAGGTCATCTTGATCGATAACGGATCCCCTCAGCCGCCAGACCCAAAAGTTCTGGCGCAGTTCCCTGAATTGCCGCTCAGGCTGATTACCTCAGAGAAAAACTTAGGCTTTGCCGCTGGCAATAACTTAGCAGCGCGTTCAGCCCACGGGGAGTACATCGTGTTGCTCAATGCCGATGCTTTCCCGCAGCCGGATTGGCTTGCGCAAGTCTATGCCGGCATCCAGCGCCACCCGACTGCTTTTTTTGCCTCGCGCCTGCTCATGGCTGAAGACCCCACCCGGCTGGATGGGGAATGGAATGTGGTGCATGCCACGGGCTTAGTCTGGCGCCGCTCACATGGGCGTGCTCTTGCAGCAGCTTGGCAGCACGAGCGGCAGGTGCTGAGCGCATGCGCTGCTGCCGGCGTTTACCCGCGGGAGGCTTTCACTGCTGCTGGCGGGTTTGATGAGGACTTCTTTGCCTACATGGAAGACGTGGACCTCGACTTCCGCCTGCAGCTGTTAGGCTATCCTTGTTACTATTTGCCGCAAGCGGTGGTGCGGCATGCCGGCTCTGGCAGCACAGAGCCACGCAGCGACCTGGTTATCTTTTATGGGCATCGCAACCTTGTCTGGACTTTTGTCAAAAATATGCCCGGCTGGCTGTTTTGGGTAATGCTGCTACCGCATTTGCTGGTGAACTTGATTTACTTACTTGCAGCGCTCTTCTTCCCCTTCCGCGGAGCCATGGTGCGTGCCAAATGGGCGGCTCTCAAAGGGCTGCCGGCCGCCTGGAAAAAGCGTCAGGCGGTGCAAAGCCAGCGCAAGGTCTCGGTGGGATACATCGCCCGTCTGCTTGAGTGGAATCCTTTTGCACCGTTGATTAAGTTCACGTTCCACTAAGCGGACGTTGATATTTTCAATTTCAGGTTTTAGGATTTACCAGCAAGAGGAGAGCGTTTCCAGCGCTTTTTGAAGGTTGAATTATTGTGCGTTTGAGAGCAGCCCGGCAAGCTGATTAATCCACAGATGGAGCTGTTTGCTGCTCTTCTTTATCTTCAGGCTCAATAGCCCGCAATGCCGCTTCTAGGTCCAGCGGCGTGTTAATCAACTTCAGAAGGTTATTCCACGTCTTTCCCTTTTCGATTTCAGCCCAATCAGCTAAGAATTCTCGGTAAGTCGCTTCGCGCTTATCGATGCAGGACTGGCGGAACGCCTCCAGCCCGGGCAAGAGCCGGCGCAGAGGGCGGGGATTGCCAAAATAATCCACGATCCGCGCTCTTTCTTCTTCGATAAACTGAGGAATGAATGCAATCCAGACGTCTAAGTCGTGGATGGCACCGAGTTGGTCTTGCAGCTTGCGGGATGTAGAAATAAACGGCTTGAGTTGACCGGCATAAAGCTCTTCGAAAGTTTCCATGGCGTAACGCAAGCGCTTGGCACTAATGCGCATGGCATGCAGCTCCAGCACATTTTGCGGGTCAGAAATGTACGGAACGTGGGAGAGCAGCTCTTCAATGCGCACTTGTATGCCCTGGAAGGCTAACTGATACAAAGCAGGTGTGTAGAGGTAAACGGTTTTGGATTGCTCCAAGAGTGGTTTAACCCAGTTCTCCAGCAGCTCAATGAGTTGATCAGCGAGCATTCTATCCATGGCTGCCTCGACGTGCTGTTGAACTTCGGCACGGCGCTGAGTGAGACGCAGTTTTAGCCGCTTTAAGCCGGGCTGCAATTTAGGGTCGGTAAACTCTAATATGGCTGCCTCGATTACTTCTAACTGAACGTCTAAATCGCGTGCCTCGCCTAAGGCGCGGGTCACTTTGCGCACATCTTTTTGAATTTTCTTGTAATCCTGCTTGGGAAAACAGCCTGAAAAAAGCGCGAGAGCGGTGCGCATGCGCCGCGTTGCCACACGCATTTGATGAACATACTCAATATCTGCAGCTGTGCGCACGCCTTCCACCTCGGCAGCCATTGCCACCAAGTGCCGCTGGATAATTTTTGCCCCATAGACGCAGGTTGCTTCTGCCGTAGCGTTCATTTTTCTTCTCCCTCTAATTTATTCAGATTTCAGAGCCCGAGCCAAAGGCAGCCTTATTTTGGCATCTTACTTTTGGGTAGTTGGTTGTGCAGCAGCTCCAGGATAGAAACCTTTAGTTCTTCGAAGATTGGCTCGATGGCTTGATCTGCATCCACTGGTACAAAATTATAGATTTCAGAGAGCTCATCAAACTGCTTGGAGAGTAAGGTCTGATATGCGATGAAGCTGTCGTAAAGGTTATCTGCTAAATGCAGGTCCATCCCGGCTTCCCAGTAGTTAAGGCCGCGGCCATGAATCAGGCGCTGCACGAGGGTGGGTACGCTGGCTTTCATATATAGGATCAAATCCGGTTTAAGTGCAATGCCATATAGTTTTCGAGACCATTCTTTGTCAACTCCGCGGTTGGCATCGCGCGCGATGACGGAATAGAAATAGCGATCCGAGAGCACAACAAATCCAGCCTGTAGCGCTGGGATAATCTGGTTTTCCAACCGGTCAGCGAAATCGGCTAAATAAAATAGGCTGAGAGTCAGGGGGCCGAGGGTATGGCCGCTCTTAGCTTCCTCAATGCCTTTGGCTGTGAGGGCGGAACGGGTTAAGCCAGTATCAGAGACCGCATAGCCTTCTGCTTCCAACCAACGCCGCAGCAGTTTGATCTGTGTAGATCTACCCACGCCATCATTGCCTTCCAAGACAATCAGTTTTCCACTGAGAGGACCGATTTCTCGGTAAGGGAAACCTGCCCCATAAAAATTTGGCTGTTTCACGCTGCACCTCCCGTGCTTTTAGTTTCTGATTTGGCTTTGCTTTGCTCTTTAGGGGGCATGTTTGGGTTGGGCAAGCCTTCCCATCCGCGTAGACACCGCTTGACGATACTGCGCACGCGTTTTTGTTGGTCTTTCACTAATTGCGTGCCGTCCATGAGCGTAAGCCCAAATTCATCCACCATTTTGTCATATTCGTCCAGAATGCGCCCTTGGAAAAGCTTAAAGCTTTCGTTAATGTTATCCGAGAGGTTCAGATCCATACCAGCTTCGTAATACTTAAGCTTAGCCCTAGCAGCGGTAATGCGCTCAACGGCTATGTCTAATGGCACACGGAAGTAAAAAGCTACATCTGGCTTGATAGCGAAGGAGTACATATTGCGCACCCATTCTGGATCTACTCCGCGGGCTACGTCGCGGGCAAAGGCGGTATAAACGTAACGGTCTGCTAAGACAATTGCTCCGGCTTTGAGCAGGGGGTAGATGCTATTTTCCCAGCGGTCTGCAAAATCCGTGCAATGCAAAATGCTAAAAGTGGTGGGGGTGAAGGCTTTGCCTTTCTTGGCGGCTTTGGTGGTTGTTTTGACCAAGGGGGAGCTGTTCCACTCGCTGAAAAATACCGAATAGCCTTGGGATTCTAGCCACTTATATAGCAGGTCTATTTGTGTTGACTTGCCAGAGCCGTCGATGCCTTCGACGACAATCAGTTTGCCTTTGGTAGTATTTTCTTTTAACACAAGTTCCTCACTTATCGACGGCGCATCCACGTATGCAATAGATGAATATAATCAGGAACTTTCCTTATTGAAAATTCACGTCAAGGCTATTATAAAGGAATCGCTTCCAAATTGCGACTCTTATTTGTAAAATGTAAGAGCAAAGTGATAATGTCCTAAAGTAGCAAAATAGAATTGCCTAGATTCAAGTATCAAGTGCAACAGTGATTTTTTAAGAATACCATAGGCGAGGTAAACGATAAACACTTTCGTGGTCTGGTGTTCAGTCGATACTCAACAAAAGAGATGTCAAAATCAGTTAATGTTC
>DMCS01000054.1:0-27133 GCA_003445715.1 Candidatus Mesolinea sp.
TTAAGGTGCTTGCTACCGGCGGGATCGGCGGGGTACACCGTGCCCCAGCGTACGATATTTCTGCGGATTTGCTGCAGTTGCGCAAGAGCCCGCTCGTGGTGGTTTGCTCCGGCGCCAAGGCAATCCTGGACCTGCCTGCCACATTTGAGGCGCTGGAAACTCTGGGCATCCCAGTCATTGGTTACCAGACGGACGAAATTCCTGCATTTTACTCTGCCCAAAGCGGATTGAAGGTGCCGTTGCGTGCCGAGAGCGCTCAGGAAGTGGCGGAAATCGCCCGTACGCATTGGAAGCTCACATTCAGCACGAGCGTTCTGGTGGTGGTGCCGCCGCCAGCAGAAAGCACCCTGCCGCGCGAGCGCATGGAAGCCTTAATTGCCGGAGCCTTGCAGCAAGCCGAAGCTGAAGGCGTACACGGCAATGCACTCACGCCCTACCTGCTGGCCAAGATGAATGATCTCAGCGGCGGCGAAAGCCTGAAAGCCAACTTAGCACTGCTGCGCAATAACGCCGCGGTGGCAGCCCAAATCGCTGCCAACATCCCAGAAGGCATCCAGGAGTGGCGCTATATTTAGCCTTACTTAAAGGAGAGGGCATTAACCGGCTTACTTGGCCGGCTTTTTTTATTGCCTAGGCGTAGCCGAAGGCAAAGGTGTGTTACTTGGTAAAGGCGTACGCGTTGACGTCGGCGTTTCGGTGGGGGTCAGGGTAACGGTCGGGCTGGGAGTGAACGTGGCGGTGGGTGGGTTCCCCACCAAAGAGAAATAACCCGAAAGGATCCATTGGCTACCCACAAAGCACTGCACCTGATATTCTCCAGGCAGCCATTCATGCGCCGGCAGCTCAAGGGATAAAGCTCCAACACCACCCGTGCCGCCTTCCCAATGGCTGGTTTCAGCCTTCAGCAAGGTATCCCCACGATACCACAGCTCCGTCCATTGCACACCATTATCCATAAAGTTATAGCTATACGTCCCGTAAATCTTGGTCAGCGGATTGTTGAACTCCACCGCCGGGTTCACCGGCTGAAAATTTTCATCGATCTCGGTGGCAAACACGATGGGGCTAAACACAGCATTGGGATTGGGTGTGACGAATGAGTCGAACTGGGTGGCGATGGCTTGCGGAACCGAAGGCGTATTGGTAACCGAGGGCGTGTTGGTAACCGTTGGCGTGAGCGTGATGGTTGGGGTAAGGGTGATTGTGGGCGTGAGAGTGATCGTTGGGGTGAGCGAGGGCGTGAGCGAAGGCGGGAAGTAACGGTAGGCAATGCTCTCGCCAAAGCGGAAGTTGAAGTAGGCGAAAGCGCCCAAGGCAAACGCAGCAAAAATCATTCCAGCCGCCTGGTCGTAGAGCTTGCGGCGCTTAAAGTAAAAGGGCATGCGCTTGCCTTTTTGGATGGCGCGTGAAGCACGCACTGCAGTCCAAATGGCAGCGATGACAGCCAGAATGGTGAGCGTGAGGATGGTTGAGCGGATATCCATGACAGCTTCTTCTATGGGATTATACCCGTGCCGCAGCATATGGTTTTGAATGAAGGAGCGCAAACCTCCCTATAGATTCAATGAAACAAATATCTTCAAGAATCAGCTCTTAGGATATTCAACGCAGGAGCGCGCTAGCATAAGGCTCAGCAAAGAGCGCCGGGATCCCGCCAGTATGCCAGAAGAGTACAGTTTCATCATGGCTAAAAAAGCCTTTACGAATGAGGTCAATGAGCCCCGCCGCCGCGCGGCCAGTGTATACCGGGTCGAGCAAGATGCCTTCTTTTCGGGCAAAAAGCTGAATAGCCTCAACCTCTGCCGGCTGGAGGACCCCATACCCGGCCTGGCAATAGGCATCATTGACCAAGACATCTTGTGAGCTGATTTCTGTGCTCATGCCCAACCACGCTGCAGTCTGGTTAGCCAGCGCCAAGATGGTTTGCGTGAGCTCATCTGCGGGTTTATCCACGCTGATGCCCAAGATGCGGCCTGCAAAACGCGTTTGCTCGGCTCCGAGCAGAAGTCCGGCTTGCGTGCCGCCGCTGGAACTTGCCAAGACGATCCAATCTGGTTGCAGATTCTGATCTTGGAGCTCCTGCATGGCTTGGATGTAGCCTTGCACACCAATCGGGTTGGAGCCGCCGTAAGGGATGATGTAAGGCTGCATGCCGTCTTCCTTGGCGTGGGCAAAAGCTTGCTGCAGGCGCAGGTCGCGTTCTTCCTTAGGGACAAAAATCAGCCTTGCCCCACTGAGCTCATCCAGGAAGAGATTGCCCTGGCGCATGCCAGGGTCTTCTCCAGCCAGCACTAAAATACAGCCCAAGCCCAAGCGCGCAGCAGCGGCTGCCACTTGCCGGCAATGATTGGATTGCACTGCGCCGGTTGTCACTAGCGTCTGGCAGCCTTGCGCCAGGGCATCCGCAACCAGATATTCTAACTTGCGGGTTTTATTGCCGCCAAAACCTAAGCCGGTTAGGTCATCCCGCTTGATAAAAAGTTGCGGTCCATCCAGGAGCTTTGTCAGTGCTGGCAGCGGTTCGATTGGGGTAGGTAAATGCGCTAAAGCGATGCGGTTAGTCCGATTAGTCATTGGCAAGCCTCCTTTGCGTAGCCGCTTTTCCGCGGGCGCGCATCAGGTCCAGTATTTTGGGTAAGGTGCGTGTGTAAAGCCGATAAAGCCCAGGCCGGCTGGTGTAGTCCCAAGCCCCTAAATGACGCACAAGCTTGCCGTTGAAGCCTTCTTTGAAGCGGTAAACACCCCACAACGGATCGCTCTCGTCAAAGTTATCGGGTGCACCCCACATGTCATAGGTGTGGCAGCCCAAGGCTTTGGAAAGGCGGATCGCTTCCCACTGCAGCAGATAATTGGGCATGCGCTCGCGGGCTATCTCCGTGGACATACCAAACAAGAAACGTGAAACGCCAGCAAAATAAAACAGAACCAAGCCGCCAACCGGTTGGCTTTCCACTTCGGCGAGGAGCGCTTTAGCCATCCCAGTCTGGATGAACTCGCGCCACAGGTCAGTGTAATAGGTTTCATGGCGGATGACAAAGCCATCCCGCACAGCCGTCTCAGCGTACATGCGGTAGAGCAGCGGCAATTCGTCTTCATCAGCTTCCCGCACGCAGACACCTTTGCGCTCGGCTAAGCGGATGTTGTAGCGCGTCTTCTGCTTGAACGAAGCTAGGATTTCCTCTTCACTGCGCTGCAGGTCAATGCACACCGTATTGCGAAATTGGATTTGATCGCCGGAAAATCCCCAGCCGCGCTGCTGGAGCAGTGCTTGGATTGCCTGCCCGGTAAGGTTATCTCGGCTCTCGGGGTCCCCCGGTACCCCCCAACCCAGGACGACGTCCGGGTCCATCTTGATGAAGACAGCTTTGCGCGAACGAGCTAAGTTTTCCAAATCGGCTAGAACTTGTGTGGCAAGTGCCTGGTTATTCCAATCGAGCAGCGGACCTTTGGGGCTGTAGAGCACTTCGATCTTCAGCCCCGGCAGCAGCTGCGTTTTGCGGCTGAGCACGAGTGCAGCCGCTTGTAGCTGTCCATGGGCATTCTCCCAGACTGCATGGTATGGCTGCCAACCGTTGCGGATTTTGGATTGCCCCCACTCCCAAGTTTGCAAGATGTGCGCATTGGGCAAGGTTTGGATGAGCTTATCCCAAGCTTGCGCGGAGACACCCTCAAGCAGCCGCATGCACTTCACCCTGCCTTCTGGATTGCATCAGCTGATAGGCTTTATAAAGCAGTGGATTGTACACCCGGATGAAAGCTGGCGCGCTGCGCCTTACTTGCCCTCCGAAGCCGCGCTTGAAGCGGTAAACGCCCCATAAGCCATCCGAACGCTGCGTAAACTGCTCTTCGAGGGTCTCCTCCTCCGCATCTGGAATACCCCATAGGTCATAGAGTTTCGCGCCATTGGCCTTTGCCCAACGCATGGCTTCCCATTGCAACAAATAAGTTGGCATCAGGTTGCGATGCTCATCGTCGGAAGCGCCATAAAAATACCAGGCGCGCTCATGTTGCAAGAAGGCCATCAGATATGCCAGAGGCTGCTCATCCAAAACAGCTTCGAGCAGCACTGACTGACCTCGGGGCGCAAAAATTTCATATACTCTTTGATAATAATCCTTACTGTGCAATGCAAAGCCATCCCGCTTGGATGTGGTTTGCATTAGGCGGTAAAAGCCCGCAATGTCTGCACTGGGACGTACCGTCACGCCATGCCGATCTGCCAAGCGGATGTTGTAACGTGTCTTTTGCTTCATCGCGGCTAGGAGCTGCGCTTCATCCTGTGTGAGGTCAATCACGATGGTACGCCGCGGTTGAATGGTATGTTCCTCAGGTTCAAAACCCGCCAGCCATTGTGTACATACTTCAGCGGGCAGCGGCTCAAAGAGGTCCGGCTCAACTTGCAGGAAGATGACACGGTGGCGGCAGCAAAGTGCATCTACCTGCGGCCAAAGCTCCTGCCACTGGCTGCCCAGCGGTCCCTTAGGCAAATAAGCGATGCGCAAGCCAAGCGGCAGGCTGCGTAGTAAGATTTGAGCGGCGCAGTGATCTGCCTGCACGCGCACAGGAGACCAGCCAAAGGACTGCTTAAACTCTGCCCAACTGGAAGTCTGTAAGAGATGAGCCTCAGGGTAGCTCTGCAGCAGCGCATCCCAGCCGGCGCTGTCAAGTGAACGCACGGTCATAAAATATTAACGCCCCTTGAACCCAAGCACCGCGCCAAATGTGCGCAGCAAAATAGTGATATCCATTAAAATATTGGCGTGCTCAATGTAGTATAGGTCATATTCCAGCTTAATAGCCGTCTCCTCGACGGTTTCAGCGTAAGGTTGGTTGATTTGAGCCCAGCCGGTGACGCCAGGCTTGACCAGCATGCGCGCCCGATAAAAAGGAACGACTTTTTGGAAGATTTCTACCAATTCGCTGCGCTCTGATCGAGGGCCTACCCAGCTCATCTCACCCACCAGCACATTGATCACTTGTGGGAGCTCATCTAAATGCACTTTGCGCAAAAATCGGCCGACTCGCGTCACCCGTGGGTCATTGGAAGCGGTGACCAAACCTTCCTTTTCCATATCAGCGTTGGTTTTCATAGTGCGAAACTTATAAATGCGGTAGGGTATCCCCCCGCGGCCTAAGCGCTCCTGGCTATAGATCACGGGAGATCCCGAATCAATCAAAATCAACACAGCGATGATGGGGAATAAGACAACCAGAAATACCATGCCAACCATGCTGATTAGCAAGTCCATCAGGCGTTTGAACAGCCGATAAAAACCGCCATTGGGGGTATGGCTGACGAATGAGCGGATGACCCACTCTGAGTCAAGTAGGTTTATGGGCACACGTCCCAGAAGGGATTCATAGACCTCCTGCATGGTGGAGATATCCAATCCTTGTTCTTGCGCCATCAATAAGTTTTGAAACATACCATGTTGAATTGGACCGGAAATCGCTAAAATTAAATCTGTGATTCCCCTTTGATAAATAATATCAAACAGCTGGGTATGATCCCCAAACACTTCAAAATCTCGAATCCGTTTACCCTTTTTTTCAGGGTCATCATCAATCAAGCCAATCAAATTGAAGGGCGGCGGGTTGCGGTCAGTAATCACATCTACCAAGGTCGACCCAGCCTTGCCTGCACCGATAATCAAAACACGTTTAGAACGGCTTGCTGCTTGAAATGAGCGCACATAAATAAACCGCCAAATGAGTGTGAAGATGACTACAAAAATAACGAAGAAAGCCACACCGCGGCGCGGTAGTGTCTGTGGAGGCATAGAAAAATAAATGATCAAATAGAAGAATGTGGCTGCAAGGGTGGCTACACCGACCCCGCGCATAGTGAGCTGCAAATTTCCAACTTTGTTGAGGTCATATGTATCTACAAGTAAAACAACCCAGAAAATGGGTAGAAGATAAAACCAGGGGTCCGGCCGGGTTTTCAGGAATTCTAACGAAAACTGCAGCCAAGCATCTCCGGCTGCCCAAAGGTACAGCGCAACCAGCAAGGCTAAGTAGCCAGCAATCAAGTCGCCTAAGATCAATACAGCACGCTGCTCTGTAGGCTTCAGGCGCCACCGCGGTGTTGCTCGTTTATCTTGCATACTCTTTTCTCCTGATCTCTCAGCTGTGCGGGCTGGAAAGACTCCCGACTAAAAGCGCTGCACCCCAGCTCAGGTGCATGGTCGTAATCGCCAGCGGAACGCCAAGGGCAAGCGCAGCATCTTTCTCTTGGATTGCAAGCTGTATACCAACGAGGATGAGTGCTGCCAGATAAATTCCGATTTCAATCAGCCATACAGTAAGTAAAGGTTGGATGATCAAGCTCAGAATAGGCAGTAACACCAAGCTGAGTACGAATAAGGGCGGTAAGGCTTGCCGCAACCGCAATGTTTTCGGGTAGCGTTTCAGCATTTGCGCCTTCCAATAGCCATAACGCCAGTACTGTTTTGCTAAATCACTTAGACTCCCCCGTGCAAAATACACCGAGCGGATCTGGGGATCCAGCCAGATGCGCCCGCCAGATTGACGGATGCGTGTGTTAAATTCATAATCTTCATTGGTGAGCAAGCGTTCATCAAAGGGTCCAATGCGTTCAATTAGTTCGCGCCGAAAAGCCCCAAAAGGGACGGTATCCACATAGCCAGCTTGGCTGCCGATGCGGTAACCGGCATCTCCAACTGCCAACGGATGTGCTGCAGCAGCGGCAATGGAACGCGCAATCCAATGCTCATTTTGCGGCCGGATCTCCCACACCCCGCCTACATTTTCAGCTGTTCCTGCCTGGAGGGCTTCCACACAGCGAGTAACATAATCTGGCTTGGGGATAGCATGGGCGTCCATGCGTAAAATATACTCGCCTTGTGCAGCATTGATGCCAACATTGAGGGCAGCAGGGATAATTCGATTCGGGTTTTCTAACACCCGCACCCGCATGCTGGGATTATCTGCCTGAAACGTGGTAATCACATCCCGCGTGCCATCCTCAGACAAGCCGTCGGCGATGAGAACCTCCATTTCGGCTTGAGGAAAAGTCTGTTGCGCCAATGCTTCTAAGAGCAACCGAATCGTTTTTTCTTCATTGCGGCAAGGCACAACCACTGAGACTTGAATAGGCATAAGCAAATGGCTTCCGATAATTACTTCAGCGCTAAGAGTCCTGACACTCTCATGTTCCGACACTGTTCGGGAGAAAAGCAATGGCTTCAATTTCGACAAGCCCGCCTCTTGGCAATGCTGCCACTTGTATCGCGGATCTAGCAGGGGGATTGTGTGTAAAGAACTCAGCATAAACCGCATTTACGGCAGCAAAATCAGCGATGTTTTGTAAGAAAACGGTCGTCTTAACCACAGCATTTAAATCAGTGTCAGCTGCTTCAAGGATTGTTTTCAGGTTGGTAAGTGCTTGGCGGGCTTGTGTCTCCACATCAGATTTTAAATCGCCAGTAGTTGGGTCTATACCTAACTGACCAGAGACAAACAGAAAACAATCGCTAACTACCGCTAAAGAATACGGACCAATCGCTTGAGGTGCATTTTCTGCCGTGATGATTTTCTTTTCTTTATAATGCTTTGCATGTTCTGCGTTCATCGTCATAGGACCTCTCATTTTAAAATTTTTACACTGAACAGATTATAACATCCCTACCCATAAAACCGTTCTGAGGTCAGACAAACCGTAAGTACATAAAAAAACAACCCTGAAACTCAGGGCTGCTTTGCTGATTTTTTAGTGCAGATATATTATACCTGCCATTCTCCGATGTCTTTCCAGCAATAATCCAAATGCTCAGCCATGACGGCTTTCAACTTGCGCTTGACCTGTTTACGGGCGGCTAACATCAAGGGCACGCCGCCAATTTCATTGAGGCGTTTACCAATATCTTTGGCTTCGCGATGGTGACATTGGATATCAAATGGTCCGCCTGGAGTGATAGAAAGGTAATCATCCCGCACGCCGATATCGATCAGGCGGTCGATAAGTTTGTTTACCTCTTGTTTGTGGTGTGGATCAAGCTTGCGGATTTCAGGATCACCAAAGATTGAATCAAAAACGCTCATTTTTAGCTCTCTTTCACTTCAATTATAAATCATTACCTCTAAATAATTTTGTGGGGTGTTGAAAAAATTAGTTCCCGCCTGTCTCCCGAGGGCATATCCTGCCCGCAGGGTACCGAGCTTTACTTGTTCCCGCCAGTCTCCCGAGGGCGTATCCTGCCCGCAGGGTACCGAGCTTTACTTGTTCTCGCCGGTCTCTGAGTGCGCAGCCTGCACGTAGGGTACCATGCCAGAATAAGGCCATTTTGTCATTGCGAACCCCGCAGGGGTGAAGCAATCTTCTGCTAGGTCTGAAAAGATTGCTTCGTCGGGCAAGGAGCGCCCTCTTCGCAATGACAGTGGTCGATCAGTGGCTGAAATACTTGTCAGATAAATCTTTCCAATCTATGTTCTCACCGATCTCCCGAGGGCGTAGCCTACCTGTAGGGTACCATTCGAGAATGGCGCTTAATTGTTTGTTTCCATAGAAAAATGAGCAAATCCTATTTTTTCTTGCATTTTCTGGCTTATGATATAATACGCGCAGGCGTCGAGAGAAAGGGTAACTTTCAAGGCGCCCTTCGTATTTATCCGCAGCGCAAAAAAGCCTTGCGAGACCATAATAGCGTGGAGTAATCAAATATTAGGAATTAGAGATGGCAATTTCTTATCTAACAAAAGAGGGTTTTGATAACCTACAAAAGGAACTAGATGAACTGCGTAACAAACGCCGCAAAGAAATCGCTACCCGCCTGCAGGAAGCCATGGAAGATGGGGAGCTGATTGAAAACGCCGAGTATGAAAACGCAAAAAACGAACAGGCATTTGTGGAAGGGCGCATCAAAGAGCTGGAAATGCTGCTCGCAAATGCTAAAATCATCGATGAAGCCGAAAGAGAACCCGGCGCTGTGCATGTTGGTTCTACGGTGGTCATTCAAGAAGATGGTCAGGACCCAGAAACTTATATGATTGTGGGTCCAGCGGAAGCAGACCCACGTTTGGGTAAGATCTCGAACGAATCTCCCATCGGTCGGGCTCTCATGAACCATAAAGCAGGCGATAAGGTCAAGGTGGAAGCTCCTGGCGGGGCTTATACGGTGGTGATCGTCAAGGTCAGCTGAAGAAAGTTAATTATATCTAGACGCCCCACCAAATTGAGTGGGGCATCTTTTAATCTGGAGGAATATCCATGTTGCAAGATAACTTTTCCGAATTGGAAAAAACTCGACTGGAAAAAATCATGCGCATGCGTGCAAGGGGCATCGAGCCTTATCCCACCCGTGCACAGCGCAGCGCCACAACAATTGAAGCCATTCGTGCCTATGAAGCTGCAGAAGCCAGCGGAAGCACTGAGCCAATTACTTGCACGCTTGCCGGCCGCTTACGCTCGATACGCAACATGGGAAAGCTCATTTTCGCGCACATCGAAGATGCCGAAGGCAAAGTGCAGTTGCTCTTTAGGGTGGACGAGCTGGGCCCAGATAAACTGGAAACTTTCAAGTCGGACTTCGACCTGGGCGATTTCATCCAGGCCAGCGGGAGCATGTTCCGCACCAAGCGCGGTGAGGTTACGCTTTTAGTGCAAGATTTTGCCATGTTGGCTAAGGCGCTCTACCAGCTACCCCCAGATAAAGATGAAGTGGTGGATGGCAAAGTGGTGCGTCACGCCTTGGTTAGTGACCCAGAAACCCGCTTCCGTCAGCGCTATGTGGACCTCGCCGTCAACCCTGAAGTGCGGGAAACATTTCGCACCCGCACTGAAACCGTGCGTGCCTTGCGCAAGTACTTAGATGAGCGTGGCTTTCTGGAAGTGGAAACACCCATCTTGCAGCCGATTTATGGCGGTGCGGCGGCTCGTCCGTTTGTTACCCACCATAATGAGCTCGACCAAGACCTTTACTTACGCATCAGTTTCGAGCTTTACCTCAAACGCTTACTCGTTGGAGGTTTTGAGCGCGTGTATGAGATTGGGCGGGACTTCCGCAACGAAGGTGTTTCCTATAAGCACAACCCGGAGTTTACCCAGCTCGAGTTCTATATGGCTTATGCGGATTACCTGAGCATTATGGAGATGACCGAGCAGATGATCTCCAGCGTGGCGCAACAGGTTTTAGGTACGCAGATTATTCACTTTGAAGGTCACGAAATTAACCTGACGCCACCCTGGAAGCGCATCCAGATCCGTGAAGGCTTGCTGGAAGCCACCGGAATCGACATCCAGTATTATGAAACTGCCGGAGAGCTTAGCCAAGCACTCTTAACCAAAGGCATCCAACACGATTCCAATGCCTCGCGTGGAAAAATCATCGCAGAGATAATGGAACAATTCTTGGAGCCGAACTTAATTCAACCCACGTTTGTATATGATTACCCGCGGGATATTTCTCCCCTGGCGAAAACCAAGCCAGATGACCCGCAGACGGTGGAACGCTTTGAAGTCTTTATCGGCGGTATGGAGCTGTGCAATGCTTTTACCGAGCTCAATGACCCGTTAGAGCAAGAGAAGCGCTTCTTGGAGATGGGGCGCACCTATGCCGAGGGCAATGAGGAACGCCACCCTATGGATGAAGACTTCTTGCGCGCGTTAGCTTATGGCATGCCGCCCACTGGCGGTTTTGGCATGGGCGTTGACCGTTTGGTCATGTTGCTTACTGGGCATCACAGCATTCGCGAGGTCATCCTCTTTCCGCCAGTGCGCGAAGAGGAAAGGTGAGAAAGAACGAAATAAATGCCTTGTGAAGACTTAGCGAGGCATTTATAATTCGTTGAGTAGAAAAAACGAAAGCCCGACATTATTATGAAAGTTTATGAGATTGATGGAAAAATATATCGGTTACCCAATGAACTTACCGATTTTCAGCTACAAATGTACATTCACTTGATAAATTGGAAATGGGCTCATCTGACTCAAGAACCGGGGTATTTCAATCACTCTCCTTATGATGCTTTGCTGCCAGACGAGTTAAAATCACAGGGCTATCCATTGTATCGCCCAATAAGAGAACGTTTCCTGGATCATCAACAACGATTTCCCTTCAAATCCCATAAGTTTCTTGGACATATGGCGAGTTCTCAAGCTGCATGTGCTAATTTGTTCTTGCCCCTCCTCGAGGATCCGCTGATTGCTGCCAAGGTTTTAGGTGCTGTAAAAACTGACCTCAAGTCAATTGCGACCGACCATCTAGACAGAGGATTTCGGATTGAGTTTCGGGATGAACCTGACAATGTGCTAAATGACCATACGAATGTGAGCGGAACCGACGCAGATATTGCCATCGCATACTATGATCATGAGGGCAATCTCAACCTATGGATGATTGAACATAAACTGGCGGAGGTGGAGTTTACAACTTGCGGAGGTTTCAAAAGCAGGGGGCGTACCCCCTCTCATGCCTGCGCCCCAGCATCCGCAATCCTGGATAATAAAAATCTTTGTTATTATCACAGCAAGTGTAAATTTCGTTATTGGGATATTACAGTGCAAGCTACTTCACCGTTTGATGCCGACCGTATTAGAGAATATGAAGAATGCCCATTCAAAGGTGGCATGAATCAGTTGTGGCGGAATTTACTACTTGCCATAAGCATTGAAACATCGTCCTCACCCAAGTGGCCCTATAAGAAAGTGTATTTTTCGGTGGTATATCATCCTCGGAATGATTCCATACAGCCATCCATTGATGAATTTCAAAAATTGATTAGATACAACGACCGGTTTTTTGCGTTTTCATCGGAAAAATTGATAAACCGAGCAAAAGAGATAAATGACCCGGCTTTATCTGAATGGGTACGCTGGTATCAAGAACTCTATTATTTCTAACCAAACAATACTTTCGACAAAAATAAGGTGAAGTGAAAAGGCATTTTGTTGTAGAGTAGGAGTCGACCAAGACCAAAACTCATAACAAAAAGCTTATGACAAACATTTTTGCACTTTTACAACCGATCCAAAACAGCGTTTCTAAAACAACAATGCGGCAAATGAGCCGGATCATCGTAGAGATGATAGCTATGTCGGGACAGGTCACGATGTTGGGAATATCGCGATGGGTGAGTAAGGCGGCAGCTACCGGAGTATGTCGCGCTTCTCTGCCATGGTGATACCTTGGGCGAAGGTATTGTCTAAATTAAAAAGTTTTTCAAACATGGATAAGCTAAACATTTTCTTCACCCTCAATCACTGGATTTTCAAGTAAAATACAAGTGCAAGTTCAGTATGAATGGCGCAAGACTTGCACCGGTAGCGTTTATGACTGAACAAGATTTGATCGAACAAGCCCTCGAAGGCGATTTGGATGCCTTCAACACCCTGGTTTTGCAATACCAAGACCTGGCCTATAACGTTGCCTATCGCATCATGCATGACCCTGAAGCCGCAGCTGATGCTACGCAAGAAGCTGTTATTTCCATGTATCGCAAACTCGATACTTACCGCGGCGGCTCATTTAAAAGCTGGTTTTTACGCATCGTGACAAATGCTTGTTATGATGAGCTGCGCCGCATCAGCCGCCGACCAAGCACGCCGCTAGAGCCCGAGAATAGCGATGGTGAGCTGATTGATTCTGCAGCTTGGATGCGTGATAACTCCCCTGGACCAGAACAAAATGCGAGCACTGAAGAAATTCAGCAAGCCATTCAACACTGCCTCGAAAGCTTGGAGGATAAGTTTCGGATTGTGTTAGTTTTGGTCGATATCTCCGGTGAAGATTATGCCTCCGTTGCCCAAATCATTCATCGGCCGATTGGTACGGTAAAAAGCCGTCTTTCGCGTGCCCGCCAGAAAATGCAGTCTTGTCTGCAGGGATTTGGGGAACTCTTGCCTGAGAAATTTCGTCTGAACGATGAGGAAAGATCATGAAAAGGCAAGAAACGTTATCCCAACGTGACTTAGAGCTGCTGAACGCTTACTTGGATGATGCGCTGAACGAAAAAGAAAAACAGCGCTTCGAAGCACGTTTAGCGCGCTCTTTACAGTTGCAGAAAAAATTAAAAGAATACACTCAACTTAAGGTTGCACTACGCGAGCTGCCTAAACAGCCAGCGCCGCGCAATTTCACCCTAAGCCAAGAACAAGCGCGTGCATATAAGCCTGGGCCAAAACTCTACCCTGCTTTTAGTTATGTTGCCCTCACGGCGGTCTTACTTTTAGCCATCATTTTTAGCAGCGAGTTTTTCTTCAATCAGTTCGCAACCCCGATGGCAGCCCAAATGGAGAGCCCGACGATGGAGGCAGAATCTCTCGCGGTCAAATCGGCCGAAGAAGAGCCAGAACCCTTAATCTTCACCTGGGGTTACCCAGAAATTGGGGGCATGGGCGGGGGAGCTGAAGGCGGTTTTTCCTACGGCATTAATATCATGATTGCACCAGCCCCCGAAGAACAGATCGATACCACCGTGAGCGGTGAAGAAACAGAAACACCCCCCGAGGAAGGCGGAATCCCAACCGAGACGCCAGAGTGGGGAATGGGCGGCGGCTCAGAGGAAACTTATCCTCTAGAGGCAACCCCAACGCCCACGTTGCCTGCACCCGAGACAGTTCCAGAAACACCCAGAGTGACAGCCGTTGAACCTTTGATTTTAGGCTTGCAAGCGGATAAAACTGGCAAAGTTATCGCCACCTATCCTCAATTCCCTGATGAAACCGCATCGCAGGCAGAACCAGCCCGAACATGGCGAAACTTAGTGCCTGCTGATGTCAAAATCGCCCTGGCGGCAGCTGCAGCTTTATTTGGCATCTTGGCGCTGGTCTTGTATATAAAACGCTAAGCGCTACTTCCGTTTAATGCAACAGCCCCTGATTTACGTCAGGGGCTGCTTGTAATCAATTTGCGAAGTCGGTCAACAGTCAGCTCACAAGCCTACCGCTTGGCGCAGCGCCGCAGTGCGGTTGGTTTGTTCCCAAGTTGGGTTCAAATCCAAACGCCCGAAATGCCCATATGCTGCAAAAGGTCGGTAAATTGGACGCAGCAAGTCCAAATCATGGATGATAGCGCGTGGACGCAGGTCAAACACCTGCGTAATAGCTTGGGCAATATTTTCATCTTCCACCACGCCCGTATCAAATGTCTCCACATTCACGCTAAGTGGATCCGCACGGCCGATGGCATAAGAAACCTGCACCTCGCAGCGGGAGGCTAACTCTGCTGCCACCACGTTTTTAGCCACCCAACGGGCAGCGTAGGAGGCTGAGCGGTCGACCTTGGTCGGATCTTTGCCAGAGAAGCAGCCACCGCCATGCCGACCCATGCCGCCATAGGTATCTACGATGATCTTGCGACCAGTCAGGCCGGAATCACCGAGCGGCCCGCCAATGACAAAGCGGCCCGTAGGGTTCGTGTAGATTTTCAGGTCATCATCTACTAGCTCAGCGGGCAGCACCGGTTTGATGACGTACTCAATTAGGTCCTCACGGATTTGCTCATTCGTCACGGTTCTCCCGTTTAGTTTATCGGCGTGCTGCGAGCTGATCAGCACCGTATCGATGCGCGCCGGCTTGCCATAGTCATATTCCACCGTAACTTGGCTTTTGCCATCCGGATACATCCACTTCAATGTGTTGTTCTTACGCACTTCAGCCATTCTGTGGGTAAGCTTGTGGGCTAGCGAAATTGGCAAGGGCATCAGTTCTTCCGTTTCATCACAGGCAAAGCCAAACATCATGCCCTGATCCCCTGCGCCTCCAGCTTCGATAAATTCTTCGGTATATTCGAGCGGCAAGGTCTTACCATTACGATCCACTCCGCGGGCAATATCTGGCGATTGTGCTGAAATTGCAACCATCACCGCACAGGTAGCTGCGTCGAATCCTTTTTTGCCGCGATCATAGCCGATGCTATTGACTACTTCACGCACGATTTTTTCCACATCCACATAAGTTTGTGTGGTCATTTCGCCAGTAACCAGCACAAAGCCGGTTTTGGTAATTGTTTCGATGGCAACTCTTGATGAAGGGTCGTCCCGCAAGGCAGCGTCCACAATTGCATCGCTGATTTGGTCACAAATCTTATCGGGGTGCCCCTCCGTAACCGATTCGGACGTAAACAAATATTTTGGTGACTTCATAAAAGTCGTGCTCATAAAAAAGAAACCTCCAGTCTCTTAAAAAAATATCCCCTTGCAGAGAGAGGGGCACATAAAATATGCAGACACGCCTCTCATCTTCCAGATTACACTCTGCCGGAATTGGCACCGTCCAGGCTTGTGCCTAGTGGTTGCCAAGGTATCATCGGGCCGGTCCCTCCACCTTTCTGGATAAGTGCGCCGCTTGGGGCTGTTCAATTGTTGGCAATATATAACACCCTTTAGCTGGTTTTGCAAGGGCAAACGTGACAAAATCTGTATTTTTATGTGAAATAAAGTTTTCAGAATTAACGCTGCTTATGGCTCAATTGATAAACCAGCAGCTTTCACATCAAGGTTATCGAAATCAATCTCAATACCAGCCTCGTCAAAGCTACTGACGATCAAACCAACATCTCCATACGTAAACTCCGTTACCTCAACTTCTGCTACGATGTTTCCATTGACCCACAGGCTAAGTTGATTGGCGGCGCACATTGCTTCCAGATGGTTGTATTCGGGGTCAATCCCAGCCTGATCTTCTGCACTGTAGAGCGTGAGGCGCTTGCCTTGCTGGTAACGGAATATCTCCACATATCCGCCGCCGCCAATTGTTAGCGCATAAAAGTTATTGACGTCGTTATAGCCGCATATAATGCCATAAGCAGCCTGAACTGTGCTTGGGTTTTGCCAAACATCAACTTCGACGATGATATCTTGATCGAAATATTGATAAGGATTAGCCCAAATATCCTGTTGAGGCGTTGATAGAGTGATGCGGTACTTGCCATCAGTGTAATCGGTGCTATTCCCGCCCTGGCTGGCGCGGTCCCAGCCGCTTTTAGGGTTAGAGAAGTCGTCCTGAAAGAGGATGGGATTCGATTCCTGCGTCGGCAGGTTGTGCTCATCTGCGCTTCCCCCGCTATTGAAGCAGGCGCACATTGACAGTACGAACACGAGGGAAAGGAGGTAAAGGAAATGGCGTCGGATTTGCATTTTTCAATCATAACCTATCATGCGTCATTAGGATATTGCATCAGCATAAAACTCAATATTAATCCAAAAGCTCCTCTATCAAGTCAAACGATAGGATGAATTAAGCTTAGCAATTTACGCCTTCAAAAATTGCGAATCGCTATCCAGAGCTATATACGTGGCTGCAAAATGAGATTTTAGTTATATCGGAAGCTTCCCAGCCGGTTCAATTACAGGGGAAATCCAGAGTTTCTCAGGCGGTTTATCAAAATTAAATTCGCCGAATCCCGCGCAGATTAGATGGTTATCGCAGGTCAAGAGCCTATTGGATAATGGGTTACATTGCCACAGAGCTTTCTAATTTCTTTAGGCGGGGGATGTACGTGATGCGTTGATTATTTTTAGCACGCTTTATCGTAGAACCTTTTTTCTGAAATTAGACTTCCATTTGCGCTATACTCCCCTTAATTAGGAGATTATGATCATGAGAATGCAAAATAAGGTTACTGTGATTGCCGGCGCGACGGGCGGTTTGGGCAGGGTGGTGGCGCGGGAGTTTGCAGCGCAGGGCGCGAAACTTGTCCTAGTGGGCACCAACGCCGAGCGGTTGGCGCAACTTGTAACTGAGCTTAAGATTAACTTAGAAAGTTATGTGACAGTCATAGCGGACCTGACCCAGAGCGGAGCAGCTCAAGAGGTGCTAGGAGCGGCCTTGGCAAAGTTTGGCAGGGTGGATATTCTGTTCAACTTCATCGGCGGCTGGATCGCGGGCAAGCCCGTGCCAGAAGTCGCACCTGAGGAAGTCGAGAACATGCTCGCGCAGCATTTCTGGACGAGCTTCAACTTGGCTCAAGTCTTCATCCCGCATATGCTGGAGAATCACTGGGGGCGCTACGTGGTCATTTCGACACCTGGCGTGGGCGCACCGCCAGCCAAAAGTTTGCCTTATACCACCGGCAAAGCTGCCGAGGAGACTCTGATGCTGACACTCGCCGAGGAGCTCAAGCATACAGGTGTGACCGCTAATGTCCTGCGGGTGCGCAGCATCGACGTGGAACACAAGCGTGAGCGCGAACCCTCGCCCAAGAACGCTGCCTGGACTACACCAGAAGAGATTGCTGCAGCGCTGATCTACCTTTGCTCAGATGAGGCAAACAGAGTAAATGGTGCCCGCATTCCCCTCTATGGCGCACCGTAAAGGTGCAGTTCCAATAGAGAAATACCAATACTAATCCAGCTTGTTTCAAGGGCTGGATTTTTGTTTTTAGACATGAGGAGAGATTCCGTCCGTGCATAAGCTTTTGCGGCTGGTAAAGTTGATAAAGATGATAAAAAGAGTATGATTATGCTACTATAAAAAATATAGTAGTGATTAAGATGAAACTTACTTGCCCAATTGAAAAAGCAGCTTCTTTCCTCGGTGCGAAATGGACGCTGGAAATCATCTATTTCCTTCAGGAGCCGCGCCGGTTTTGTGAGCTGCAAGAGTTGTTAGGCGGGATTAACCCCGTCACACTGACCCAGCGCCTAAAACTACTGGAGGCAGAGGGAATCTTGAACCGAGAAGTAGTCCCCGATGCACAGCGCCATGTCGAATATGAGCTTACCGCCAAAGGGAAGGACCTTGTTGCAGTTTATCAAGACTTGAGCATGTGGGTTTCGCGTTGGTATACAGAGGAGGCACATTGAGAAAAATCGAAACCATTGGCCTAACTCAGTTTGGTATCCAAACAGTTGGTAACTATTGTGACCCCCTAACCGGGGAATGCTATTCTGATGATGCAAAGGAGAAAATCATGGAAACAAGAATCGATCCCGTCTGCAAGATGGAAGTGAAAGTGGAAGGCGCTCAATACGTGAGCTATTATGCTGGAGAAAAGTATTACTTCTGCTCGGCTGGCTGGCAGCACGCCTTTGAAGAAAATCCAGCCAAGTATGTGGAAAATACCGCGCAGGACTAACCTGCAGTACCTATCGTGTAGGAAGAAAAGATGACCGCCGTAACGAATACACCCTTATTTGGCATCGCCATTGACCCGAACACAGTTGGGGTAGAGGAAGCTTTTCGCCGCGCTGAGCTAGCAGATGCCAGCAACGTAGACTTGATCACCATCCAAGACCATCCCTATAACCCGGAATTTTTGGATACTTGGACTTTACTCTCCGCTCTAGCTGCGCGTACGGAAAGGGTGCACTTAGCCACAAACATGCTCAACTCTCCCCTACGGCCGCCGGCTATGATGGCTAAAATGGCAGCCACTTTGGATGTGATTAGTGGAGGCAGGTTGGAATTAGGGCTAGGTTCCGGCGGCTACGTTGAAGGGATGCGCGCGTGGGGAGGTGTGGTTGGAGAAACCCCAGGAGAGCGTTATCAGGCTTTTCGGGAATACTTAGATATCTTGCAGGGAATGTTATCGGCTGCAGGACGCCAGTTTGCCTATCATGGCAAGTTTTATCAGGTTGGCCCGCTTATGAGCGGGCCGGAGCCTGCGCACCGCATCCCTTTTTGGATTGGCGCTGGTCAGGAACGTATGCTGCGTTTAGCAGGCAGCAGAGGCGATGGTTGGTTGATTGGCACAATATATATATTGCCAGAACAGTTGGATCAGGTGAACCAATGGCTGGATGAAGGTGCCATAAAGGCTGGGCGTAAGCCGGAGGATGTGCGCCGAGGCTACAACCTTTTCGGCGCTATCCAGACGCATGCCGGCGAGCGCTTTCGTTTTAATCGGCCCGGCTTACTCCAAGGATCCCCTCAGGAGTGGGTGGATACCTTGCTGCATTTTCACCGACGCTACCGTCATGATACGTTTATATTCTGGCCGGTGGCTGGAGATGGAGAAACCCAGTTGAAGATTTTCTTGAACGAAATTGTTCCAGAAGTAAGGGAGCAGATCCAATTGTAAAGCATGAGAGAAAATAGTGTGGAGTCCTAAAAATGGAAACTTTGAAGCTTACCATTTATTCTGATTATGTTTGCCCTTGGTGTTATCAGGGGCAGGGCGCGGTTGAGAAGCTCAGCCAAAACTATCCGGTAGAGGTGAATTGGATGCCTTATTACTTGCGTCCGGATACTCCAACGGAAGGTATAGAGCTGATGGCTCAACTGGCCGAACAGTTTGCACGTGGAAATGAACTACAGGAGCGTATTCGCGAGAATTTGAAGGGGATCGGCTATGAGTTTTAAAAATATTCAGTTTGATTGGCTTGAAGTCATTATCCCAGCTATTGATTTGCTATACAGCACGCCCAATGATAAAGATCTTATACGGCGTAATGCGAACGAAAGAACAATCGTAGCGAATATCTATAGTAAAGCAAACACATTCTTTACTCAAAAAAAAGAGGCAAATCAAGGACTGGATGATCTAGTTATTGATATCGAATATAACAGGAATGGTGAAGGTTCAAAGGAAGTATTTGGAAAATGTGATTTCTGTAATAATCAAGATTGTTTTATCAAGCAAAGACATCTTCAATACACCACCAGCTCACCAGATATGATCATTCATCATCGAGGATTTAATGACAACAACCAGGTTATCATCGAGTTTAAGAAAGTAAGTAATAAGAACAGTAGGGAACGTGATGATGATAAAGCAAAGCTGATCTATTTCACCTGTCAGCAACCATTTCCGAATCATGAAGACGAGAACTATCAATATCATATTGGTTTTTTCATAGACCTTGATATCGATAGATATTGTGTAACAACCTATCAAGATGCCACTCACGATGTTCCACGATGCAGACAAAGGGGGGCATGGATATGATTTCTGATTTATACGCGTTTCCTTCCGAAAGAATCGCTCAATCAGACGCACTCACCGCTCAGCTTATTATGGCACATCGCCGGCTGGCTGAACTCAAAGGTGTGGCGCCTTTACTGCCCAATCAAGACATCTTACTTAATACCCTGGCGCTGCAAGAGGCTAAAGACAGCTCAGCCATAGAAAACATCATCACCTCGCATGATGAAATGTTCAAGCAAGAATTGGACATTCCCCAATTCAACAATGCCGCCGCAAAAGAAGTTGGCCGCTATTCTGAGGCGCTTAAGCTGGGTTTTACCCGGATTATTGCCAAAGGAAAATTCACTGCATTGGTGAGTGAACAAGTCAGACAGGCTGCAGAGTTAGGCGTCGATGGAGTCCCAACCTATATCTTGAATGACCGCTATGCGATTGTGGGTGCACAGCCTTATGAAGTATTTGAGCAAGCTATCCTGCAGTTAGCTAATGAAATAGATAAGCCTTGAAGCGAGTTAGTTCCGCTGCTAAGCGCAGAGATGGTTGAACCGCGGGTAAAAAAACGAAGAATGAGGAAAATATGTCTGAATTAAGGCTTGATTTTTATCACGACGTACTTTGAGTGTGGTGCTTTTTAGCCTCGGCGAGGCTACGACGCATTATTAATGATTTCCCTCAGCTGAATATTGTGCACCATGCTTTTGCCTTAGCACCGGAGCCGGAATCCATTTCTAGCATGTTCGGCAACGCGAAAGAAGGCAAGGAGGAAATTATGGGCCACTGGGCGGCAGCTGCTTCCCAGCCGGATGGCGAAGCAATCAACGTGGCATTGATGCGCAGCCGCAGCTTTCCCTACCCTTATTCGATGCCTGGTTTACTGGCTTGTAAAGCAGCCGAGATGCAGGGGGGCATGCCGGCGCACTGGGATATGTTCGACCGCGTGCAGAAGGCGCATGCGGTAGAAGCGCGTAACATCACCGATAGCGCTGTGCTCAAGGACTGCGCTGCGGAAATTGGCTTGGATGTTGCCCGCTGGGAAGCGGATTTTGCCAGCCCAGAGGCAAAGCAGGCGGTGCAAGACGATCTGCGCGAGGCACAGCAGCTGGGCGTAAACGCTGTCCCGACGCTGATCTTCAACCAGCGCTGGGTCTTACCTGGTGCCGTCCCCGAAAGCACGCTGCGGCAGATTATTGAGAAATTGCTCGAGGGGAGAGAGCCGACTGCTCGTTAATCTTAATTTGAATAAATAAAATAGGCCCTAGTGAGCCAAGCTGTGCTATTACGATTTCAGAGTGCACACGCTGATAATTTCTAATAGTTACAGTTAATATTCAGTCTTATGCTGATTTTTAACTTCATTGTGTATCATCCAGCTGAAGTACATTCACATCGAGGTGATACAATTCCGCAAAGGACATCCTCTTCATAGGGTATAATCCTAAGCCTTGAAACTTATATGAGAAAGAGATTTTATGGCTAAAACAACTGTACCTTGCCCACGCTGCCGCACACCGATTGTGGCGGATATCACTCGTCTGTTTGATATGAACACCGACCCCCAGGCGAAAGATAAACTGCTTTCTGGAGCAGCCAACTTTATTTCCTGCCCGGTGTGCCACTACGAAGGCATTTACCCCACCCCGATTGTCTATCACGACCCAGAAAAAGAGCTCCTGCTCACTTACTACCCGCCAGAGTTAAATGTGCCTCTGCCGGAACAGGAAAAGATTATTGGACCCCTAATCAAAAAAGTGGTTGATGATCTCCCGCCGGCTAAGCGTAAAGCTTACCTCTTCCAGCCACAAACTATGCTTACTCAACAGCACCTCTTCGAAACTATCCTAAAGGCGGATGGCATTACTCCAGAGATGATGAAAGCACAGCAGGAAAAACTTCGCCTGATCCAAGATATGGCGGCGGCTTCACAAGATGCGTTGCCAGAAATCATTAAGCAGAATGACGGAAAAATCGATGAGGAACTATTTGTCCTTATTTCACGCTTAGCCGAGGCTTCGGCTGCCGGTGGAGATCAGCAAGGGGCGCAATTATTGGTTGGGCTGCAACGCGCCTTACTCGAGAATTCTACTTATGGCAGAAAACTTGCCGAGGAAGCTCAAGAGACTCAAGCGGCTATCCAAAGCTTGCAGGAGCTGAGCCAAAAAGGCGGGATTACGCGCGAATCTTTACTCGATTTGCTGATCAAGTCAGCAGATTCGGACGTGCGCCTGACCGCACTGGTAACCATCGTACGCGACGGCTTGGATTACTCTTTTTTCACCTTGCTTACCGATCGCATCGAGCAAGCGACTGTAGAAGAGCGCCCCAAATTGGTTGCATTGCGCGATAAGCTGCTTAAGCTCATCGATGAAGTGGATCAGGCGCTCAAAGCTCAAGCAGAGGCAGCCCAAGCGTTGCTCGATGAGCTGCTTCAGGCTGAAAACATTGAACAAGCTGCCCAACAAGCACTTCCGCAGATGGACCAAGCTTTCGTGGAGGTGCTCAACCGCGCAGTTGACCAAGCCGAGAAAGCCAATGACGAGGAAAAGCTTCGTAAGTTAGCGATTATTATTGCTATTTTACAAGCTTCCAGTCAATCTGGGCGCTACATTCAGCTAATCGAGACGCTCCTGGAGGCACCCGATGAAAGCGCACGGCACGCAATTTTTGAAAAAGCCGGCGATGAGGTGAATGCAGATTTTCTCCAGGTGATTAATCAAGTGGCAGCGCAAATCGAGCAATCTAACAATCAACATGAAATAGCAGACCAATTAAAGGAAATTTACCGAGAAGCACTGCGGTTTTCGATGCAGCGTAACCTAGAGAAGAACGCTTCCGCTTAGTGCGGCTGATTTTCCAGACGTAACCCGTGACCCCGAACTGTGATGATGTATTCATAATCGGGGTCAAGCTGATTAATCCGCTCGCGAAGGCGCCGCACAAGCGCGTCTAAGGCTTGTTCGGTGACCCAGCTGCCTTCTTCGCCCCACACTGCGTTGATGAGCTCATCCCGCGAAACGACCTCGCCCGCCTTTTGATAAAGCGCAGCTAGAAGGTTGAACTGCTGGGCAGAAAGTGGTGGTTCGACTTCAACACCCCGCACCCACACCCGCCGGGCAGCTTCGTCCAAGCGCAGAACGAAGGCTTGCTGAAACTCCTCTGGCATATCCGTGAGCGGCAAGGTCGCATCAGCACTGAGAAACAGAAAGCTTTGTGTAAAGGCAATGCGGATTTCATCACCCTCATGCAGCTGCTGGGAGCCAACAATCCGCTGGCTATTAAGATAGGTGCCGTTCTTACTGCCTAAGTCTTCCAGGAAGACGCCTTCGGTAGAAAGATAGATGCGTGCGTGCCTGCGTGAGATTTGGCGGTCTGGGATAACAATTTCACAGCTATCTTCCCGGCCGATGATCAGCTCGCTGTTTACCGGCCACTGTAAGCCTTTGAGCGGGCCACTGTCTGCAAGTACAATCAGGTTTTCCATCTGCTCCGCGAATCAGATATAATACATTCAGCGTGTACTTATTATTATAACGCACGTATGTTTTGTTTTGCCTTCTGGGAACGCCGAACTCCCAGATGGCAAGGTCGCCCAAAACTAAGGAGAAGGAAGACTGTATGCCTGCTCATAATGCTCAGGGTGCAATTTTGCACGAGCGATACCGCATCGACCGTGTAATTGGTCAGGGTGGATATGGTTTTATTTACTTAGCAGAAGATCTGCGCCTGAGTGGACGCTACTGTGCAATTAAGGAGGTTTCTTATGATCCCTCGCTCCCCCCAGAGCTGCTGAAAGAGTCGCGTGAACAATTTCAGCGGGAAGCTACCGTTTTGGCGCGTCTGGATCACCCTAATTTGCCCAAGGTTTCTGATTACTTTTCCATCGAGGAGCGTGACTACCTGGTCATGGATTACATCCCAGGAGACGATCTGCGCACCTTGGTCAGCAAGGCGGCGCAAAAGGGCGAATTTCTAGATGAAGGAGATGTGCTGGAATGGGCTCGGCAAATTGGGGATGCACTCGATTACCTGCACAGCCAAGAGCCGCCCATCGTGCACCGCGATATCAAGCCCTCAAACCTGAAACTGACTCCCAACGGACTTGTGAAGCTGGTCGATTTTGGCTTGGTCAAGCTGTTAGCCCCAGGCGAAGTGACCATCACCATTCTACAAGGGCAAGGCACCGCCATTTACACCCCGCTGGAGCAATATGGCGGGGATTCCTTGCATACCGACCGGCGGGCAGATATCTATGCCTTCGGCGCTACGCTTTATCATCTGCTTACTAACCAGCCGCCCGTCAATGTGCGTGACCGCTTTTTGGATCCCCTCAGCCTGCCTAATCCGCGCACGATCAATCCAGCCATCTCTACGCGCGTGGCGGACGCCATCCTTTGGGCGATGGAATTGCATCCCGACAATAGACCGGAGGATGTCGCCCAATTTATTAAAGCGCTGACCGGTGAAAGCATGGCAACCTTGCGCAATGGCTCTCGCAACGGCAGCTCGCATCGGCAAGCCAAGATTGGCAAGTTAGAGCAGCGCCTGATTGTAATCGCTGCTAGTTTAGGCTTTCTCACTTTGCTGCTGACTTTGCTGCGCAACCTCTGATTTGTGATTTGGGAAATCTAACCTTGCCTAGAGGGTCGATTACTCGCTGTCATCCACCAAAGCAAGGCTGCAATCCAGCCGATGAGCATCCCAACTAAGCTAACTTCCACGATGAACCAAGTGCCGCCCTGGCGTACGAGATCTTCCAAGCCTCCAATGCCTAAGGTGAGCAGCAAATACATACCAAAACCGCCAATGAGGGCGCACAGCCCAGAACGAATGCCCCATTGCTCCGTTCTCCACCAAAAACGTCCGATAGCGTAGGCTGCGCCAGAGCCTAGAGCAATAAAGATTAGTGTCATCAACCAATCAATCATATCGGGGTAACCGCTTGGGTTAGGTGGCGGGGTTTCAGTTGGGATGGGGCTAACTTCAACCGTAGGAGTCAGCGTTGGGGTGGGCGTAGGGGTGTTCGTGGGGGTGGGGGTAGGCATAATCAACTGTGCCAAGCCACCCTGCGTATTGAGGATTAACAGCCCGGATGTTGTGGCGGGTTCGCTACTAGCCGTCACCTCAAAGATGCCGTCGCGTTCGATGCGGTATTCTATTGTAGCTAAGCCGTCCACGGTGGTGGCTTGGGGTTGAGCGATAATTGCCTGGTCGCCGGCTAAGCGGATAGTGAACTGCACCACCGTGCCATCAGGCACAATATGTTGGTTGTGGTCACGAATCACGCCGGCTTGAATTTTTACCGTCTCTCCCACCACAAACAGCGGAACAGGTGTTGTTTCTTCTCCTGTGGGAGTTTGGGTGCCGCTCGGGGTACTTTGAAGGACATCCCTTGGGCTGATCAATGTTATGGGGATAACCTGATTGGGGTCTGGCGAAGTCACGGTCAATAAGTCGTACCCCACCGCGGGTAGAGAAACTGGCAGCGAGCCTGTTGGTTGAATTTCTTGCATAAGCACGCGTGCTGCAACATCGATGAATGCCTGGCTGCTGGAATAAAGGCAATAATACGCTGATAATTTGGAGATTTCGGTTGCATCCAGGTAGTAGGGGGCATCATAAGAAAAGACGATGATTTTCTTTTCGCGGAGCAAATCAAAGCGCTCTGCAAGCATACGGCGCAAGGCGTAAGTTGCTGGCAGGTCTGAGTCCAAATTTTTAATATTGAAGATGACCCATTGCGCACGGTTCAAGCTACTGGCTAAGAATGGGTCGGTAGCATCGGCATTGCCATCCAGAAAGTCGGTTAGCTGCTTGAATGTATAGGAACTTAGCCGATTAGCTAATATCTGATTGCTGCCTGAAGGTCCATAGAGACTAAGCAATGAGTTCTGAAATGCGTAATTCGGCAAGTCATAAAGCAACTGGCAATTGCTACACTGCCGCTGTGTGCGTTCATCGGTAAAAATGACAATGGAATCATAGGTTTCTGGCGGGCTGGGCAAGAGCACAGTGAGGTCCTCTAGGTTGGGTGAGATCAATGTTACGGCTTCCTTGGCGACGTTAAAGTTGATCACTGCAGCTTGCCCAAGGTTGTCTAATCCCGGAGCCAACGGGATGACCGTTTCTGGGCTAAAGCTGCCATAGAGCTTGAGCTTAGCCCTGAGGATGCGCAGCACGGCAGCATCTACACGTTGGGCAAAGACGGAATCTTCCTCGTATTTGCTCGTGAAAAATTGCAGCGTGCGCGTGATCGTTTCATATGCGCTTTGGTCCATAGGAGCTTTGAAATCATGCACGTAAAGCAGGTCATTGCCGGCTAAGAACGCAGTGCGGGCGATATTGACAGCATCAAAAGTCTGACCGGTCGGGTCAAAAAAATTGCGCACTGCGCGGCTGCCCAAGCTGTTGGTAACAGTTAGACCACCAGCAGCACGCCAGTTAGCAATCGGTTCTACCGCAAGCAGCTGCTCCAAAGCTGTGGCATCAAAGCTGACCGGGCGGGTGGTCGCGCGGATATTGCCCTGAAAGCCCTGAAAGCGAATATGCGCAATCATCAAGCCGTCCACTTGGCTGGCAGGGTCTTCTGCAGAGGTGACTGTGAAAAAAGGCGCCAGCTCGATCTGCTTGAGCTGCTCTAAGGATTTGCGCACCGTAGAAACCTCTTCCTCTGGGGAGCGATCGGCGCTGCCCAAACCAGGGAAGTTGCGCGCTATCACGCTAAGCCTGCCTTGGCTACCGCTATGTAAGCCAGCCACATAAGCTTCCCCCAATTCCCCTACCCAATATTGATCACCCCCAAAAAGCGATGGACCTGCGTAGCGCGCAGCTTCTAAATTTGCAGTATCAGCGACGTCTAAAGTAGGTCCCAGATAGAGGTTAAAGCCCAAAGCAGCCAACTCGCTGCCCATAACTTGCCCGACCTCCTCAGCTAACTCTGGTGACCAAGTGGCACCCAAGCTCATTTGGTTAGGCAAAGGTGTAAGCTCGCTCAGGATTTGATCGTTTCCGCTGCCACCCTGCTCAATGCCGATATAAAGCGGTATATAAACGGGAGTAGGCTGGGGCGGCGTGGTATCTGGCAATGGTTGGGTCTTCTCCCAAGCTGTGTTTTGCATGGAGGTAATCAGGCTTTGGGCGGCTTGCGCGGTGTCCACATCTACAAAGTTATCCTGATCAGCACGCAGCACAAACCCACCGACATGCCAGTTCGTGATGAGGTCATAGAGCTCAGAATCCGGATCGATATCTGTTCCCTTGAAAGTAACCAAGAAAAGCTGCCCCACTTTTTCTGCTGGGGTCATTTGGGCAAG
>DMCS01000054.1:27355-28103 GCA_003445715.1 Candidatus Mesolinea sp.
GTCGACGGTATAGGTGTTCACTTGTTTGTGACTGGCGTGCAGGCGTGCAACCATCTCTGCGCTAACGTCTGTATAGTATGGATGTAAAGCATCATAAGGGAAAATCCTGCCCAAACTGCCTTGCATCAGGGTGTTACCTGGGTTGGTGAGCAAGCCGAGCTGGATGCGCGGATTGCGCCAATGGGCTCGGCTCAGGTTGAGCGCGTTGAACGAAGACAGCAACACTGAATCCTCTAAATGGAAGTGTTCCGTCAGGCTGATCACATGAGAAGCCAATGCATCTAATGGATGGGCATAGTTCTTGAGCTCGACGTTGATGCGCAGCTTGCCGCCCAAGGCTTCGTAAACCTCTGCCAAGGTAGGTAACTTTTCATCGCGGAACGCTTCGCCAAAGTAACTGCCGGCGTCCAGCTCGCGTAAAGCCGCTAAGGGCATTTCTGCCACCTTGCCATGACCATTTGTGGTGCGGTCCACAGTGTCATCATGGATTACGATTAGCTGCTTATCGGCGGTGAACATCACGTCTAGCTCGATGCCGTCGGCGCCAAGGCGCTGAGCTAATAAAAAGGCGGCTAGCGTATTTTCGGGCGCTAAAGCACTCGCCCCCCTGTGGGCGTAAATCAGGGGTCTGGACCTTTTCTCCTCTTCCATTGCGCTAATTATAGCATCGCCGAGGGTGTTGAAAATGTCCAGAACATTAAAAAATGAATAACTATATGTTCAAGAAGATCACAATATGTTCATACCC
>DMCS01000076.1 GCA_003445715.1 Candidatus Mesolinea sp.
CTTCAGTCAATCCTTCCTTGCGCAGGTAGTCAATAAATGCCATAATTGTGTCAGTCATCTTTGTGCCTCCTTTTTTGAATTTGAACATTCTTATGGAAGCACAAGATGACTATTTCGTCAACCTTTTTACACCACTATATAAGACTTTACCCAGGTTTGCCTGACCTCTGTGAAGACCTTGTTAGTGAAAAAATCGAGGTTATTTGCCGAATTTCTTCTGCAGAATATCTGTCAAGGTTGGCTTACCAATCTCCTCCAGCGCATAGCGCACACGCTGCGTGGGTTTGTTTATCTTCATGATGCGGTTGAGGTCAATTGGCGTACCGATTACCACTATATCCACATCGGCGTTATTGATTGTTTGCTCTAAATCGCGCACCATTTGTTCACCATAGCCCATTGCCGGCAGGATCTTGCCTGTGCCAGGATATTTTTTGTAGGTGTCCACAATGCTGCCGACAGCAAATTGCCGTGGATCAACAATTTCTGCCGCACCGTACCGCCGAGCAGCCACATAGCCAGCCCCAAAAGCCATACCGCCATGTGTGAGTGTGGGACCGTCCTCAACCACTAGCACGCGTTTCCCGCGGATAGCATCCGGATCGTCTACGTAGATGGGAGAAGCTGCCTCAATAACTTGAGCCGTTGGGTTAACCGCAAACAAGCTCTCGCGCACGGCAATGACATCATCTGGGTTAGCTGTATCAACCTTGTTGATGACAAACACATCCGCCATGCGCGCATTGGTCTCGCCAGGGTAATAATTAACCTCGTGCCCTGGCCGCAGCGGGTCAGCCACCACTATGAGCAAGTCTGTCGCATAGAATGAAAAGTCATTATTCCCGCCGTCCCATATGACGATATCGACTTCCTTTTCTGCCTCACGGAGAATAGCTTCGTAATCCACACCGGCGTAGACAATCACGCCTTGGTCGATGTGGGGTTCATATTCTTCGCGTTCCTCAATAGTGCACTCGTGCTTATCCAGGTCCGCATAGGTGGCAAAGCGCTGCACTTTCTGCTTGACTAGGTCACCATAAGGCATGGGATGGCGGATTGCAGCAACTTTGTAACCCATTTCCATGAGGATCTGGGCAACTCTGCGAGTAGTCTGGCTCTTACCTGAGCCGGTACGCACAGCGCAAACAGCCACAACTGGTTTGGTGGATTTCACCTGTGTGCGTTTGGTGCCCATCACAAAGAAATCTGGACCCAACGCATTTACCTGTGAGGCTTTATGCATCACATACGTATGGGGCACATCACTGTAAGCAAAAACAACTTCGTCAACATCAAGATCCTTAATCAACTTGGGTAGCTCATCTTCGGGATAAATATCGATTCCGTTGGGGTAGAGTTTGCCTGCCAGCTCAGCTGGATATTTTCGACCCTCAATATTGGGAATTTGGGTTGCCGTAAATGCAACCACTTCATATTGATCGTTATCCCGGTAAAATGTATTGAAGTTATGGAAATCCCTTCCAGCGGCTCCCATGATGATTGTGCGGATGCGTTTCATAAATTTATTCTCCTTTTGTTAAATTTTTTATTCCTAATTTTACATCACTTCCGGGGCACGGATGCCCAAAAGGGTCAAAACTTTCGCTAAACAAATGCGCGCTGCAGCCACCAGTGCCAAGCGGGCTTCGCGAATAGCTGGCTCTGCATTCAGCACCGGACATTGATTATAAAAATCATTGAAAACTTTAGCCAAATCATAGGCAAAATTTGCCACCAACGAAGGTTTTAGCTCTTTGGCTGCACGTTGGATTTCGTCGGGCAACCGGGCAAGCAATTCGATTAGGTTTATCTCGCTGGGCTGTAGGGCGTAGCTAAATTGTGGTACCTCAAATTGCTCCATGCCTGCCTTGCGCAAAATGCTGTTAGCGCGCACATGCGCATATTGGATATAGGGCGCCGATTGCCCATTGAAGTCTAAGGCATTCTCCCAGTCGAAAGTTACCATTTTGGTGTTTTCGCGTGCCAACATGGGATATTTAATGCTGCCTAACGCTACTGCCTCGGCAATGGCCTGCATTTCTTGGGGACTAAGCTCCGGATTTTTATCACGCACAATCTCCAGCGCACGGTTCGTCGCCTCCCGAATGAGGTCATCCAAAAGCACAACCGTCCCCTCCCGTGAGGACATGGTAACATTCCCCGGCAGGTTCACAATTTCGTAAGCTAAGTGGTAAATGTGCTCTGCCCAGGGATATCCCATCAGCTCTAACACTTTGCGGATTTGCTTCATGTGCAGGCTCTGCCGCACGTCAATCACGTAAATGGATTGATCGAGGTCATATTCGGTAAATTTTAGAATGGCTAATGGGGTTTCTTTAGTGGCATAGAGTGAGGTCCCGTCCGAGCGCAAAATAATCACAACGCGGTATTCCTCTTTCGTGCCCAGTAGTTCATCCAAGTTGATGATCACCGGCTCTTCGGGTCTGCCATCGTGTGCTAATCCGGATTTGATCAGTTGTTCTACTACGGCTTTGCCCGGCTCTTCCACCTCGCTCTCGAAGTAGATGCGGTCAAAACGTTCTCCCAGCAAGTCATAAACCTGGGCAAAACCTTCCATCGACCAATCGCGAGTTTGCTTCCAAAGCTCAAGGATATGCGGGTCACGGGCATCCCAGCGGGCAAAGTACGCCCTTACTTCAGCCTCAAAACTATCTTCATAGGCAAAGCGGCGGTCAGCCTCAGCAAAAAGGTCGCCCATCCAACGGGTTTTATCTTCGCTCGGGGTCTCTCCCTGATGATATTTCTCGTAATTACAAAGCCACTTGATAACATGCAGACCAATATCCCCGATGTAATTCACGCGGATCACCTTTTTGCCACTGGCTTCGAGGATATTTGCAATCGATCCTCCCAAGATGACATTGCGCAGATGTCCGACGTGTAAGGGTTTGTGCGTGTTTGGGTTAGAATATTCCACCATGGTGGCTTTGCCGGTCCCTTGGCGGGTGCCATAGCCCTCACCATTGGCTAAGACAAGCTGCACTACCTTCTGAGCATATTCTGGTGGCGAAAAGTAAAGGTTGAGATATCCACGTACCGCTTCAATGCGGCTAAAACCGGGCAGATCCCCAAGGTAAGTCCGCAAGGATTCTGCCAAAAATTGAGCATGCTGTGGCACCGGCACTTGACGATTGGGGTCCGCAGCTGCCAGCGGAAAAAGCGGTGCAGCCATCCCCCATTCACCCCTGAAGGGGATATCACGCCACTCCAAGGACTTAGCAGGCAGCCCTCGCTCCTGGCAAAACTTTTCAATCTTATCTGCTAATGCTTGCTTTTCCTGGTCGAACATGCTGTTTTCCTTCTGCCTAAAATGAGCAAAACCTGCTGCTTGCAGGGCTCGAAGGCAATTTTACCATTCTGCCATGCTATTTTTCACGCAGCAACAAAAACGGAGGCATAAAGCCTCCGCATTGATGACTGAAATACTAGGATTATTCCATTGTGTTTAGCTTTTTGACCAGACGTGACTTGCGGCGGGCAGCGTTGTTTTTATGAATCACGCCTTTGCTGGCAGCTTTATCCAGAGCTTTAATCGCTTTCAGCACTTCTTCTTGGGAGGCTTGCGCATCGCCAACTTTGATAGCTGCTTCAGCTTTGCGCACGTAAGTGCGTGCCGTGCCACGATAGACACGGTTGCGCATGCGCCGTTTCTGGTTTTGTTTATTGCGTTTGATCTGAGACTTAATATTAGCCAATTCTTCCTCCAGACAATAATTCCATATTCACGAACTTTTATTTTACAACAAATTCTCAAAATGTCCAGTCCAAAACCGACTTAATTTCAGATTTTATGACTGGTTTTATTGTTTTCCGCCTGTTTATCATTGCCTTTTCATTACTCTGTGAGAGAGTCCGCACTTGCGTGAAAGAAAATTTCCTCGAATAGACTATCTACGCGAGCTCGAATTCACCTTCCAATCCTGAGGTTGAATCCGGTCTTACCCACAGCTTTAATTTTCCTGGCTCAATGGTATAACGATTCCTCAAGTGATAAAAACAGGCCCCCATTTCGGGGGGCCTGTAAGCTAAACAAATGCTTCGGCTAAGCCATTTCGTACTTTTCGGTGGCAATCTGTGACTTCGGCACACCCATAGCTCCTAAATGCTTGTGCATCGCATCCATCATCGGTAGCGGACCGCACATGAAGTAGAACAGTTCCTTATAGTTTTCAGGAAGTGTCTCTACGAGCAGTTCTTTAGTGATAAAACCTTTATGTTCACAAGCTTCCGGATTTAGCGGCTTCTCAAGCACCTGGATAAAGGTCATGTTGAGGCGTGATTTGAGGTTCTCAAATTCGTCTTCAAAAAGCACCGTCTCTTCATTAAAGTCGCCATAGAACACATACACTGGTCGTTTATCGCCCTTATCAGCCATTGTATTGAGGATGCTCATGATTGGCGCAATGCCAATACCACCACCTAGAAGAACTAAGCCCTTTTGCATGCGCGGGTCATCCAAGTCGAAGGTCCCATAAGGCCCATCCACATACATTTTCTCACCGGGCTTCCAATCAGAGACTGTATTGGTAAAGTCGCCAGCTTTTTTAATAGAGAAACGAACGGCATCCCATTCGGTACTTCCCGAGTATGAGAAAGGATTACGGCTGATCACGAACGGCGACGGACCCCGGCTAATCCAGGCTACCTGGCCAGCTTTAAAGGCAGGGCGTTCGAACCCATCCGGCAAAAGGTATACAGAATAGGTATCCTTTCCTTCAGGAACAACCTTTTCAATTTTGTAAGGATGCTTCGCCAGGATTAAGGGTCGGATAAGGCGAATATACAGCGCTAATCCACCCCAAATCACTATAAGCACAATCCAAGTAGCAGTCATTGCCGAATTACGCATATAGTAATTCCGGCCGAACATGTGCCACAGCCCAAATACCATGATACACAAAGTGAAAATGTCGTGTAACAACAGCCAGGTGGTATAGCTAATCTTGAGCTGCTTACGAAAAATTGAAGTAATCGCGATCAGGATTAAACCAAATAATGCGATTTCGCCCGCTTGTAACCAAAAAGGCTCTTCGAAAAACATCGATTGTCCCGCCACTAAGATAATCGGATGCAGGAGGATCAAGCCCACAGATACAGCCGAGATCACATGGTGGGTTTTGTACATCTTGTCCAATTGGATTGAATCAGCCAACCAGGGGATTCGCGAAATAGGTAGGAACTGCATCCCCACGATAGTCATTCCGAGGAATGCTAAAGCCACGGAGATATCCCGCATAGGCCACACCCAGTTTGCATTCAACAGCATGATTGTGACAGGCGTGAGCGTCAGGGCGACGCAAACAACCAGGAAGATTACAAGTTTCGTTTTATTCGACATAAATTCTCCCGTCTAACGCTTTATTTCAAGCTTAGGGACGCACTAAGCCTTCAGTCGTCACACCACTGAATTGAGACAAATCCTCAATTGAATCGTACATAAGTTGTAATACGTATTCTGGGTTATGCACGTAAGCGGCTGGTTCCTTGGTGACAAACATCAGGTTGTATGCTGCTTTTAGCATGCGCGGGGTGAAAGCCTTAAACTGATTGGGGTAGATTGCTTCCCCTTCGCTGACTTCGCCATCGCCATTGGTATCGATGAAGGCATAAGGATATACCTTGGGCTCGAAGATGAAACCTACACCAGATTTCTCGTTAGCGTAACCTTGTAAAGCCTTGATTAATACCTGCCGCATCCCTTCGATCTCATCAAATGTGCTTTCTGTGGTGCCATCGCCATCATAGTCCACCTTGGACATGGAGATTTTCTTGTAATCCTGATAGCTCTGCACATCTGAATGGCAAGTGGTGCAGAGATTAGCATCGCTGCCTTCAACTTCCTTAGTGTGGAGCGAGTGCGGATCATGGCATTCGGTGCAGGAATTCACTGGTTCGGCATGCTTGAAGGTGCCAACGTAGGATTTACCTTCATATTGATATCCCATTCCACCATCCGCGCCTAACTGTACCGAAGCTGCTGCCAAGTAGTGCACACCCAAAAGCGCTTGTCCTTCAATTACATCATCTTCTCCTACGCTAGCACTCGTAATAGCAGCATCAACTGCAGCAGACGAACCCATACCGCTATGACAGGTCATGCAGATGGCGCTATTTCCCAGATCAGTAAATTCTTTACCGTTGGGTAAGGTAACCGAGGTGAGGTTATCGGCGGCATCATTGTGGCAGGTGGCGCAGGTAATGGAGTCGATGATCTTGCCAGGTGCATCCACTACCCCAGCAGCTGACCCGTCATTCCCGATGTAGTCCTGAAAGCCTGTAGAGCTATGACATTTTGCGCATGCAACTGGGACTTCAGCTGGATCATCCTCATTCCAGTGGTTGAATGCCTCAGAAGCGGCATCGGCATGCGCAGAGCCAGCCCATTTGGCGGACACTTCATTAATGAGCGCCATTTGGTCGACGTCGGTAGGTTCTTTAACTTCTTCTTTGGTTGTGCACCCTACCCAAGCAACCAAAGCTATTGCAATAACAGCGATTAAAATAAACAGGGATTTCTTTTTCATACTTATTCTCCTCTCAAGAAGTTATAGAATGTAGCAATATTTCATCACTAATTATATATAGTTTAGGGCAGAAGTCAATGTGAATTTTTTCACCAAATTAATCAACTTTTGCTCTAAGTGTTTTGCTCATACTTCAATATTTTTGAATTTTCACTCCTCCTTCCTCGAGAATTCAATCCCAAAATTAATAATTCCAATAGACTTGCTAAATTTTATGAGTCTTCAGCGGATAACTCATCGCGCTGTCGATTTATCTTCTTTTTCAACCAAAATAGATGCAAAACATAAGCAAAGATAAGCACAAATATGACAATATATCCAGTAATGAAATACGAAAAAGTATCAGGCATCGGCTTGATCCTCCCAGTCAGCATCGATTTCGGTGTGCATCCGCAATTGCATCAGGTCATCTTCAGCTTGCATTAAGTGTGCTCGTTGTAACAGCAAAGCCACATACATTATCGTGAATGCTCCCAGACTAATAAACATCGTGGTCAACATTGGCTGATTTAGGTTCATATCGATTTCCCCAGAGCCGAAAATGATCGGATGAATGGTACGCAGCAAGCGCGCTGAAAAGAAGGTGAGCGGTACCGTGACGAAACCCACAATGGCATAAATTGCGCTAAATTGTGCCCTTTTGGAAGGCTCGTCCATACTGCGGCGTAGAAGAATGAAAGCAATATAGGTGAATGCCATAATGGTGACCGTGGTCAACCTCGGATCCCAAGTCCACCAAGTATTCCAAATTGGCCGCGCCCAAATCATCCCGCTGAGGATGCAAATCACCGTAAATAGCAAACCGATTTCAACGCTGGAGGCAATTAACCGATCCCACTTGAGGTCCTTATGCACAAGGTAAAGAATCCCAAAAATCGCTGCCATTAGAAAAGCTAACATACCTACCCAGGCAGCGCTCATGTGAAAGTAAAAAACTTTCTGCACGAGCCCCATATTGACCTCAATGGGTGCATAAAAAATAACCATTAAGAAAGCAAAAACAAATAGTACTGCGGCAATAACGGAAAGAATTGTGATTGTTTTATTCTCGGATAACATATTCAAACACCATGAGTGAAACTACTGTCATAATAACATCATAAACGAGCAAAAGGTTAATCCAGCTTTGAAATTCGGGTAATGCCGAAACTGTAATAATCGCACTACCTGATTTTACCACAGCCATATTTACTGGGAGCAAAAGTGGGAATAAAAGCACTGGTAAGAGTAAATCCCGCATGCGCGTTTGCACCGTCATGCTGGAGATGAGCGTACCAGCTGCACTATAACCCCAGGCTCCCAACATTAAGATGCCAAAAAAGCGCAAATCGAACAAAGATTGATTATAGAGCAGGGAATAAATAGGAATGACCAAGATTGCTAACCCAAACATCATCAGCAGGTTGGTAATCATCTTCGCTAAGTAAATCACGGAGAGTTCTGGAACAGCCATCATTAGCCCTTCGAAGGAGCCTTGATCCTGTTCGGCAGCAAATGAGCGGTTCAAGCCCAACGTGCCGGCAAAAACCATCACCACCCAAATCAGCCCCGGGGCAATCTCAGCGCGATCGATGGGCGAAAGCTCGAGCGCATAGTTAAAAATGAAAAGCGAAAGCACGGCAAAAGAAAACATCGACGTGAGCACATCGCGGCTGCGCCACTCTTGTACCAAATCTTTCCACACCAAAACCCACGCTGTACCGAGCCAAGTTTTCACGAGACTGCCTCAACTTGTACTTTTGCGCGGTAATTCACCACCGCATTGTAACGCTCCTGCAGCTCATCCAAGCTCAGATTGGCATTCGGAATGCTCTCCGCAATTCTGCCACGATGCAAGATAGCGAAGCGGGAAGCCACCTGGCGGATGAAGCTAAGCTCGTGCGTCGTCACGAGAATAATGCGCTGATTCTCTTGCTCCTCAGCCAATAATTGGTTGAGCATAGCAGAGCCTTGCTGGTCTAAGCCAGTGTAAGGCTCATCCAGGAGTAATATTTGTGGGTTATTAAGGAGGGCACGTGCAATCGTTAGGCGCTGCTTCATCCCGCGGGAGTAACTGCGCACCGGCACAGGCCGAACCTTACCCAAGCCAACCCGTGCCATAAGCTGTTTGAGATCCCCTTCTGCAAGCTTAGTTCCGTAAAGCCGAGCGTAGAGCTGTAAGTTCTCTGCGCCTGTAAGCTGCTCATATAAAAAGGTCTGATGTAAAATGAGCCCAATCTTGCGTCTGACCTCGGCTTCGCTGAAATCTGCTAACATGCCATCCATGGTGATTTCGCCACTAGTTGGCTTGAGCAACCCGCTGAGCAAGCGGATTAAAGTGCTCTTTCCAGCGCCATTTTGACCGAGCAAGCACACTACCTCCCCAGATTGCAAGCTCAAGTCCAGATTGAGCAGCACCCGCTGGGGACCATAGCTCTTACAGAGCTGCTTAGCTTCAAATTTCAAGAGGTTCCTCCTGCTTCAGCTCTTCTTCTGCATGTTCGTGGCTCGATGTTGTCGCCACGCATAACCCACCGAGGACTAGGAAGATTCCGCCCAACCACATAAAATTAACCAGGGGATTAATCGACATCCTCAAAGTAATGTAAGGCACATTCACATCATAACCAACCAATAACAAATACACATCCCGGCCTAATGTACTATCTACCGCTGGAATGCTGATAAACTGACCGCGTTCGGGGTAAATATGCTGTGCTGGAGAAAGCCGCGCAATTTCTTTTCCATCTTTATATAAAATCGTCTCTGCAGCAGCCGTCATGTACTCAGGGTTATCGTAAGTTTCGCTTACGCTCACGAATTCTACGGCATAACCCATCAGCGGCATTTTCTCCTGCGGAAGCATTGTTCCTTGAATATTAGTGGAAAGCGTTTCCATACCAACGATACCCAATGCAATCAAAAGGATGCCCGCATGTACCAGCCAAGCCCCGTAACGGTTGCGCTGCCTCCAGAGAAAACCCCAAAACTTCGGTAACCCCACGGAAATTCCATCGCGAATGGTTAATGTGAGTAGCGTAAAGAGCCCTAATGCCACCAGGAAAATCCCGCCGAGTGCCATCGCCTGGCGCAACCCAGTAAGGAAAAGGATTAACACGGTGAGGAGTGATAGTCCAAGCGGGATCCACAACTTCTTCCCGATCCTCTTGAGCTGAACAACATTCCAGCCGATCAGCGGACAAACAGCAAGCAAGAAAACCAGGAGCAAGAAGAGCGGGGTTGTCGTGCGGTCATAATAGCCGCGATCCAAAACGATCTGATTGCCTGTTACAGCGCCATTGATCAACGGAAAAATCAAACCCCAGAGGCAAACAGCAGTCAATGCCAGAAGGATGATGTTGGAATAAAGGAAGAATGCTTCTCGGCTGAATGGTGAGTTAATTTCAAACTCTCCTCCCAAGGCTTTCCAACGCCACACCAACATACCTATTGAGGTCACTAGCCACAAGCACATGAAAACCATTAGTGGTATGGAAATGGTGCTCTCGCTAAAAGCATGCACTGAATTCACCAACCCAGAGCGGGTCACAAAGATGCTGAAAACAACGAGTAAATACGTGAGCAGCACTAGCACAAAATTAAAACGTTTGAAAATTCCGCGTTTACGCTCCAGCAAGAAGCTGTGCAACAACGCTGTAGCTGTCAGCCAGGGCAAGAGCGATGCTGTTTCCACCGGATCCCAAGCCCAATAACCGCCCCAACCTAAAACATCATAAGACCACCAGCTGCCTAAGACAATCCCGCCAGTCAGGAAGACCCACCCAAGCACAACCCACGTGCGGGTATCGTGAATCAATCGATTATCATTCTGTTTCTGGATGAGTGTAGAGATCCCTACCGCAAACGGAACAAAGAAAAGTGCATATCCCACATATAACATAGGCGGGTGGATGATCATTCCCGGGTGCCTAAGGAGCGGATTTAAACCCATCCCAATGCCAAGCTTATGCACCACAGCCCCAACCTCAGGTGCAAAGAGAGATGAAACCAAGCTGCCATCGCTCAATGCCCAGATACGGACGAAAGGATTATCTCCAAACAGCGAAAGCCCTAAAAAGAAGCTCACATTGGCAGCCAAAACGAGAAATGACCAGGCATCGATAAGCTTTCGTTTGCCTGAGAGAGCGATAAAGACAATAAGCGAGACTAACCAACTCCAAAAAAAGAGCGAGCCGGCTTGTCCGCCCCATAGTGCTGTTATTTTTAGGATCCCAGGCATGGCTGGATTGACCACCGATGCCACATAGTAATTTGTGTAATCTTCCAGCACAAGCATTACTACTAAGCTAATCACCCCGATAGTCTGCAAGATAAAAGCGGATTTTGCTAAATGACTTGCAAGCGTTGGTAGTGCAGATTGTTTACGCAATAATGCCAAGATAGTTAGCACCATTGCAACCAAAAAAGCGAGCAGTGCTAAATAGGAAGGGATAAGACCTGCAAAAAACATTTTTGCCTCTATTAATCAGGAATTTTTATTGACTTTGATCAGGGAGTTCAGATTGATACTTAGACGGGCACTTCAGCAGCAGTTCGCTCGCCTGAAAAACACCATTCTTATCTAGAGAGCCGGTTATGATGGCTTGCGCTTCGTCTTTGAGCAAATCCGGGCGCGGGCCCTTGTAATGGATGGTTATTTTCGGCAGTGCTGGGTCATGTGCAGCTTGGGCTAAGACAACAGCCATACCTCCCATCTGCTCGATAACGCGATGATCACCAGGGATCTGTGCCACCTGGAAGGTCAGGTCTAATGTTTGCGGATCGTACACAATCGAATCACCCAGCACCACGCCAGACATGCGTACATTCTTGCCCACATATTCTGCCTGGTTGGATTGAAGCTCTTCCACGGTCATGAAATATTGCGACTGGGAGAGCGTGGAAGATGCCACTAAATACACGACAGCTGCGATGATAATGACGACGCCAACGATAAGCTTTGTGTTCTTCTTTTTCAATTCTCACCTCTTTAGTCGGCGTTTATTTTAGCTGAAAAATCAATTTTGCGTAAACCTTTATACTAACGGTGGAAAAAAATTTGATTTTTCACCTTTTGCCGGTTATTATTTAAATACTCAGGTCAGCTTGGTGAGCGCGCTGCTTCATAGTGAGCAGTGAGGAAAGTCCGTACACCACAGAGCAGGAAGCCAGGTAACTCCTGGAAAGGCGCAAGCTTTTGGATCGGGCCACAGAAACATACCACATGCCGCAATTGCGCGCATGTAAGGGTGAAAAGGTGGTGTAAGAGACCACCGGCGCGGGTAGTAATATCCGCGGCCAGGCAACCCCCTTCCGGTGCAAGGTCAAACAGGGGAAAAGCTGATTGCCAGTGCTGGCTCGGCACTGTTGATCCCCGGGTAGACCGCTAGAGTGCCCTGGTGACAGTGCACCCAGATAGATGCCCACCCGCGACAGAATACGGCTTATAGGCTGACCTGAGTGTCCATTTACCTACGATTCCCAAATTAACTCCTTAAGCGAGCGCTTGGGGACGTGATGCACACCTTGCTCATCACGATAATATTTGATATCAACAGATTCATCCACATCTTCCACGACAACCTGTTCAATCGGTTTGCCTAATGCCATTACCAAAACGATCTGGTAGTATTCCGGTAAGCCCAGCAATTCGGCTAATTTTTCGCGTTGCACTGAGCTCATCATACAGCCGCCAAATCCTCTCTCCACGGCGCCCAGCATCATCGTCTGCGCGGCAATGCCGGCATCTAAATCAGCTTGGCGTTTGATGCGCTCATCTACCATCACCACTATATACGCTGTGGGGCGCTCTCCCTCAGCGGGGCCAGCCCAATCCTGCAGGTAAGCTGCAAATTTAAGCAAGGGAAAAACTTTATCGGTCTCTTGTTTTTCGCTCACGAGGGCGAATTTCAATGGTTGCAGGTTAGCTCCACTGGGGCAAAGCCTGGCAAGCTCCACGAGCTCCACTAAAGTTTCTCGCGGAATGCGCACACGCTCATCAAAGCGTCGGTAACTGCGATTTTTTGCGACAAGATCTCTTAACATTATTTTTCACCTTTCTTTTGAGCTGAAAGCCTTCGATTGACCAGGAATAGCGCCAGGAGTAGCAAAATCAATCCCCCCGCGTCAAACCAGATATAACGCAGGATGCTGCCACGTAAAATAGCATGTTCTAGAGGAATGCGGCTGAGCAACAAGGTCTCCCCGATCAAACCGATGGCTTGCATCAGCACCGATTCCAGCAATGAAATCCTATGCGCAATCGGATTAATCACGGCAAAGATGTATGGCACTTGCCACATCACATATAAAATCCCCATGCCCATTACCGCTGTCATCCCAGGAATGCCTTCAAGTTCAAATGCTCCGATATACACACTTGGGTTGAGCAGATATTGCAGCGCTGCTTGCAGGTTCATGAAAATGACAATCACCACCAGCAATCGAATTAGCCATACTTTGTTCGCTTTTATCTGAACTGCTTCACCATGCATCCTAAACCTCAGTTCTCAACGCAATTTTTTAGATGCCGCGGTTTTGGAATACAATCCCATCCTGCAGATGCCAGATTTCATGCTGACTGCGAAATTCCTCCGTAAATAGCTCTGGGTCAGTGGAAGTGATAAAGGCTTGCTCGACGTCATTTAGAACCTTAAGTAGATCCTGCCTGCGTTGGGGGTCAAGTTCCGCCATAATTTCGTCCAGGAGCAAAACCGGCCATTCACCGGTTTTAACGTGCATCCATTGCACTTCAGCGAATTTCAGCGAGAGCATGGCTGTGCGCGCCTGACCACGCGAGCCATAATCTCCCAAATCAATCCGATTGCTCAAGAAGCGAAATTCATCCCGATGCGGCCCTATTGTAGTCATCCCCCGGCTGATATCCTGACGGTAAGCTGCGTGAAGTGCCTTGTGAAGTCCTTCATTGATTTCTTTTGTGTTTATACCCGATCGATCCAACGAGGTTTGCACCGGTAAAGCTAACTGCCCTTTGGGCACTGGCAGCGGCTCATAAGCCGGCTGATAAGCTAAGCGCAGCACCTCGCTCTGCCGAGTTAGTTGTTGATGGATGGGAAGCGCTAAATTTTCTAGCTCATGCAGGGCTCGGATACGTGTATGCATTATATACGCACCGTGTTCAGCGAGCATTCCATCCCAAGCTTCCAATTGACGCACATCACCACCGTGTTCGCCTAAATTCTTGAGCAAGGCATTGCGCTGGGATAACGCTTTGTTGTAATTGGCTAAATGCCGGGCATAACCTGGCTCCACCTGAGAGAGCACCTCATCTAAATATTGCCGCCGATCGGATGGCGATCCTTCCACTATGCGGATCATTTGCGGCAACAAAGTTACAGCATTGAACTGCCCATAAAGCTCACCCAAGTGTTTCTTCACTCCATCCAGTAGCACTTCTTTGCGGAAGCGCGGTGCTTTGGGGTTGCCATTGTATTCCTGGATGAATCGAATCTCGAGGGTATGTATTTTGATCCCGCGTTGGAATTCCCCCACAATGCGGCCAACTAATTGCGGTTGCGGGGAAAGGTTGAAGTTAAGCAGCTGCCGGTCAGAGCTGGCTGTAAAAGAAGAAAAGTTTGCCAGATAGGCAATAGCTTCCAAAATGGTGGTCTTACCTTGGGCATTGCCTCCGGATAGCAAAATTACCCGTTTGGGCAGCAGTAGGTCCAAACGGGAGAAAATACGAAAATTCGTTAGCGCCAATCTGGTGAGGTGCATTAGTCTTTGATTTCAGCCATCTCCTCATCAGTAAGTTCATAAACATTTGTGGCTCTATCAATGAATAGTACACCGTTTAAGTGATCAATTTCGTGTTGGAAAATGCGCGCTAACCATCCGCTTGCGGTGATTTTCATGGGCTTGCCATAGCGGTTTTTGGCTTTGACCGTGATATCCTCGTACCGTTCAACCTCGCCTGCCAGGTTAGGCAATGATAAACAAGCTTCGGTCGCCACAACTGTTTCTTGTGAAGTCTTAACAATTTCAGGGTTAATCAACACGTAAGTCTTGGGCTTTGCGTCTTCCTCTTCTTCATCTGCATATTCAACCACGGCCAAGCGCAAGGATTGCCCAATTTGCGGTGCAGCTAAACCTACCCCCGGTGCGGCACGCATGGTTTCCAACATATCATCGATAAGCTTTTGCAAAGATTTATCAAAAGTTTGGACTGGTTTCGCTTTTAACCTGAGCCTGGGGTCAGGGAATTTAACGATATCTAAAACTGCCATATTTCCTTCGCATCCTGTTTTTTATTCTAAAGCCATTTTACTTTAGGGCGGTGGTGTTCTCAACTGTTTTGTAGTGTCTTGTGATTGGCTTTCCTCTCGGTAAACCTTAAACCATTCGGTCATGCGCTCGCGTTCTTCGTCAATCTCCCGTTGGCGCAATTCCTCGGCATGCGCGCCCATGCGCGCAAAAATCTTTTGCTGCACATCCGATGGGCGATAGACTTCATTAAATGTAAGCTGTGTATTGCCCACTGTGATGTAAACTGTGCCGAAATTAAACAGCATTTGGAAGATCCCTCTACGTTCATACTCAATGCTTAGGATATTATCCAGAGGTGCGGTGCGGCGGGATTCCCACCCAAAGGGTTTGCGGTCAATGTCAATCACATGGGTAGATGTGAGTTGGAAAACATCATCGCGCCAGTCGATATAGCGATAAATCAACCAACATAACATGAAAACTGTCAACAAAAAACCCATCATCACGCCCAGCTGATAAGGAATATCAGAAAAATTCCAAGTCACTATACCAATCAGAAAAGTCAACGAGATGATTAAACCTATCAGCGGTAAGAGTGACATGCGCAGAAGCACGAGCCAGTGCTTACGGTAGGTAATGACATGCTCATCTTCGACATGAATGCGCAAAAAGTCCTGGAAGAGCCACTGGAAAAAGTTCTTTTCTACCGGTTGTGCTTGCTCAGCTTCCAGCATTGGCTCGATTAATAATTTTTCCTCAGCAGGGGCTTGCCCCTCTTCGCCTAACTTGCGGCGTAAGGCGGTGCGCATTGTCTCCGCTTCTTCCTCTCGATCACCAATCTTAGATTTTTTCCAGTAAGATTCAATTAACTTACCAATAATGGGTGCATCCCCCACACGAGTAAAGCGGATGTTGCCCACATACGTGCGTACGACAATATCCGCATAACCAAAGATTGCACCTGCCATTGTTGTCTGAATCCCCACAGAGAGCAAAGTGCCCAATGGCGCTTCCTGACGGCTGTCATACAAGCCAGAAACATGCTCAACCCACACCAAACGCTTGTTGGTGATGATATAAAAATCGTTCGCCCAATTGTTGATATTCCAAGCTAACCACAAACCGCAAAGCGTAAATGCGCCCGTGAGCACAACAGCTGCAATCCCTGCCCATTGCTGGGCAAGGAACACCAGCAGCAGCATCACAGCGCCAAAAGTCAGGATCGGCAAAAGCACCTTGAGAAGCAAAAATAGAGGGTGCTTACGGGTCATCAAAAAGATGCGCTCATCCGGCTGCAGCCAAGCAAGCGGGATGCGCTCTGCCATTTTGCGGCTCTTGAGCAGCACCTTATATGTTTCATGGATTGTAGGATGCTCTAGGAGCAATTCTTTTACCTGCTGGTTATCCAAAAATAACAATGTGCTATCGGAAATTGCACGAGCGGTGCATTGGCGCTGTGGATTGCCTTGCAAACTCTCTTCACCAACCCACTCTCCTGATGTCAAGACTTCAGCCTTATGCGGCTCTTCTGCATGCAGGCATTGCATTTTGCCACGACCGAGCAAATAGAGACCATCAGTCGGATCGCCTATGGAATAAAGGCTCTGCCCAGCTTTTAACGCGAGGCTGGAAAACTCACCAGCCAGCGAAAGCAGCTCCTCTTCGTCTAAAGCGGAGAGCAACGGTATGGTGCCAAGCAGCGCTTCAACTTCAACTAAATCCTTTGGCATAGAATAAGTATATATCATTTGACCGATCTTTAGGGAGGCTCGAGGAAAATTATTACTTAGGTATTTAATAAATAAAAGCCGCCCTATGTTTGAGCGGCTTTCTGTTCCATTTTTTCGTTACTTTAGGTTAAAGGTTATCCAGCAGAAGTAACTGCGGCTGCCGGTGCCTCCGAAGAAACATCCTCAGATGAACTTGCGGACTTTTTGCTAAAGGTTAATTCGCCTTCAGGTGCTTTTTCTACCAGCACGGTGTCTCCCATCTTGAAACTGCCTTGCAGTACTTCTTTTGCCAGCGGGCTTTCCAAGTATTTCTGAATGGCGCGCTTGAGCGGCCTGGCACCCAGCAGCGGGTCAAAGCCCTGATCAGCCAGCCAAGATTTGGCGTCAGCACTGACTTCCATGGCAATCCCATTTTCAGCCATGCGCTCAGCTAACTCCTCCAGCTGCAAGTCCACAATGCCTAAAACGTCTTCATGGCTGAGTGGCGAGAACATGATGATGTCATCAATGCGGTTCAAAAACTCTGGCCGGAAAGCGCTCTTGAGTGCCTTGTCGATTTTGTCGTGTGCCGCTTTAACGTCTTCACTATCATCCTCATTCAAGAAGCCTAATGTGCCACCTTTTTTGACGAATTCGGTGCCCAAGTTGCTGGTCATGATTAACACCGTGTTGCGGAAGTCAACCACATGGCCTTGACCATCGGTCAGCCTGCCGTCATCCAGCACTTGCAGCAAAGCATTCCAGACTTCTGGGTGTGCCTTCTCAATTTCATCGAAGAGGATCACCCGATATGGTCTTCGGCGCACAGCTTCAGTGAGTTGCCCGCCCTCTTCATAGCCAACGTATCCAGGCGGCGCGCCAAACAGCCGCGAAACGGTATGCTGCTCACGATATTCACTCATGTCGATGCGCAGCAAGGCGTCCTCATCATCAAACAGGAACTCGGCTAAGGCTTTGGCTAACTCAGTTTTACCCACGCCAGATGGACCAATGAAGATAAAGCTGCCGCTCGGCCGGCGTGGATCCTTCAAACCGGAGCGTGCCCGGCGGATGGCATCCGAAATTGCCTTGACGGCTTCATCTTGTCCGATGATGTGTTCGTGCAGGCGCTCTTCCATGTGGACCAGTTTTTCAGCTTCACTTTCCATTAATTGGCTGAGCGGAATACCAGTCCACTGATGGATGACATCAGCAATATCATTCATGTCAACGGTTTCATCCAGCTTGTGTTCAGCTTCCCATTGCATCCGGTTTGCTTTGAATTCCTGCTCTAAGCGCAGCCGATCTGCTTTCATCATCACGGCGCGTTCGTAATCACGTGCCGAAACTGCTTGTTCCTCTTCTGCTGCCAAACGGTCAATCTCGCGTTTTTGCTCTTTAAGCTCTTCGGGCAGTGAATATAAAGCAACGCGCAGCTTAGCCGCTGCCTCGTCCATGAGGTCAATAGCCTTATCGGGCAGGTGGCGTTCGGTCATATAGCGTGCCGAGAGCCTGGCTGCCGCACTCAGTGCGTCGTCCGAGATCGAAATGCCATGGTGCGCCTCATAGCGCTCACGTAAGCTGTGCAGCATGGCGATAGTGTCGTCAATGCTGGGTTCCTCCACAAAAATAGGGGCAAACCGGCGCTCCAGTGCAGCGTCTTTTTCAATATACTTGTGATATTCATCCAAAGTGGTTGCCCCAATGCATTGCAAATCTCCCCGAGCCAACGCCGGCTTGAGCATGTTGGAAGCATCCATCGCGCCTTGAGCGGCGCCTGCACCTACTACGGTATGCAGCTCATCGATAAACAAAATGATTTGGCCTTTGGATTGCTCGATTTCGTCGATGCTCGCCTTCAGCCGCTCTTCGAATTCACCACGGAAACGGGTGCCAGCAATCATGCTGCCCAGATCAAGCGAAACTACTTTGCGGTTCTCGAGAATCTCAGGCACATCATTGTTGGCGATTTTCTGCGCCAAACCCTCTACGATGGCGGTTTTACCCACCCCCGCTTCACCAATAAGTACGGGGTTGTTCTTTGTCCGCCGGCAAAGGATCTGGATCAGGCGGGTAATCTCTACCTCGCGTCCATAAATCGGATCTAACTTTCCTTCTTCAGCCAATTTAGTCAGGTCGCGTGAGTATTTCTCCAAAGTCTTATAATGTGGTTCTGCTTTGGATTCAGAACGGGGGGGCTTACCCACACCGCGGATCACCTGAATGGCTTCAATCACATTTTGGCGGTTCAACCCCACCTCTTCTAATGCGCGCGACAAAGGCGTGTTCCGTTCAGCTAAGATTGCCAAGAAAAGATGCTCGGTCGAAATATACTCATCACCCACGCGATTGGCTTCGTTATTCGCTACGTCCACCATCGTGCGCACACGATTGGTCATGAAGATTGGACCAGAATTCCCACCCCAAATATTCGCTTTGGGGGTTGTGCGTAAAATTTTATCGACCTTTTCGGTCAGTTTTGTAACATCAACATTTAAAAGATCCAAGATTTGCGTCACCATGCCATCTGGCTGTTCCATCAACGCTAACATAATATGTTCGGTCTCGATCAAATTATGACCGTAGCGTTGAATGATCTCAGCTGCACGGTTAGCAACATCCTGAGCTCTTTCAGAAAATTTATCAAAAGGTACCATGTTTTTTATCCTTCTATTTCTTAATTTGCAAGTATGACATAAGTTGCAAATCTTATTCCAATGCTGACATTGTACGACGCATTTATTAGAATAGAATAAATATTAAAGGATTAACATTGCATCGCCAAAGGAGTAAAAACGATAATGCTCTGCCTTGGCAACCTCATAAGTATGAAGGATTTTCTCTCTGCCGGCAAAAGCGCTCACTAACATAATCAGCGTCGATCTTGGCAGATGAAAGTTCGTAATCATCCCGTCAATTCCGCGGAATGTGTATCCAGGAAGAATGTAAAGTCCCGTCTGCCCAGAAAATGGCCGCACTAAACGGTCTCTTGACTGACTGGCTGCGCTTTCCAAGGTGCGCACGCTGGTAGTGCCTACGGCAATAATCCGCCCGCCTTGCTGGCGAGCCTGGTTGATTTGATCGGCAGTGCTTTGGTCGAGCTGGCACCATTCTGTGTGGATCTTATGCGTCAGTGGGTCTTTTTCCGTCACTGGTGCAAAGGTATCCAACCCCACATGCAGGGTAATTTCAGCAAAACCAATGCCTTCATTTTTTAAGGATCGGATCAAGCCTTCCGTGAAGTGCATGCCCGCGGTTGGTGCCGCCGCCGACCCTGGGATTTTGCTATAGACTGTCTGATAGCGCTCTGGGTCAATGTTGGGATTATGAATATAGGGCGGCAAGGGCGTATGCCCCGCCTCAGCATAATAAGCCTCAATCGGCTCAGCAAAGCTAATTTGCCGCTTAGCCCCCTCGAGCACAGCGGTAATCTGCGCTTGTGGACCATGTTCGATCTGCAGCTTCACGCCTTCGCGCATGCCTTTCCCGCCAACCAGGCACTCCCAAGTGGTTTCATTCAGCTGGCGCAAAAGCAACACTTCCACCTTCCCCTTGCTTGGCAGCTTGAAGCCGTAAAACCGTGCAGGAATCACGCGTGTACGGTTAATTACCAACAAATCCCCTGGTTTGAGGTAGCGTCCAAGGTTGGAAAAAACATCATGGCGGATTTGATCGCTATCCCGTTCTAAAATCATCAGGCGCGAGGAATCGCGCGGTTCTGCTGGCGTTTGGGCAATATACTCCAGTGGCAGTTCATAATCAAAATCTTCCGTTCTCATTTGTGTCAAATTGGAATCTGTCATCTAAGAGTTGTGGTTGAAAAGCGGCGGCTGTTCACGCGTACCATTAAAAGGTTTGTTGAGATGCTCATAGGCTAAAGCGGTAGCAACCCGCCCCTGCGCGGTACGTTCAAGGAAACCTAATTGCATCAGGTAAGGTTCAACCACATCCATAATCGTATCCGCTTCTTCGCTAACAGATGCCGCCACCGTGCTCAAGCCAACGGGACCCCCAGCGTATTTCTCGATAATACAAAGAAGCACCCGCCGATCAAGCTCATCCAAGCCCACCACATCAATATTGAGCATGTTCAGGCTGGTTACAGCGACTTCTGCAGTGATGACCCCATTTCCGCGTACCTGAGCATAATCACGCACACGCCTGAGGATACGCAAAGCAATGCGCGGTGTGCCGCGAGAGCGGCGCGCGATCTCGTGAATGCCTTCTTCTTCATAATCAAGTTCCAGCAGCTCAGCACCGCGGCGCAAGATCGCAGCTAAAGCATCTTCATCGTAATAATCCAAGCGGTAAATAGCACCAAAACGCGCGCGTAGAGGAGCTGTCAGCAAAGCCAAGCGCGTCGTCGCCCCAACGACTGTAAACCGTGGCAGTTTGAGGCGCACAGACTTCGCTGCTGGTCCTTTGCCAATGACAATATCTAAGGCGAAATCTTCCATCGCTGGATAGAGAATCTCTTCGACGTTGTGGCCTAAGCGATGCACCTCATCAATAAAAAGGATATCGCCGGCATGCAGGTTGGTGAGGATCGCAGCCAAATCTCCTGCCCGCTCGATGGCGGGACCAGAGGTTACTTTGATATTTACACGCATTTCTGTAGCCAAAATATGCGAAAGTGTAGTTTTCCCTAACCCGGGTGGACCATAGAAAAGCACATGCTCCAGCGCCTCTCCGCGCTGCTTGGCAGCCTTAATTTGAATCTCTAAGTTATTTTTGACCTGGTCTTGCCCAACTAGGTCATTTAAGGATTTTGGACGCAAAGCGATGTTCGCCAAGTCCTCTGGTTGGCGATGACCGCTGAGCATGCCATCATCATCTTTTGCTATCATCGCTGTAATTATACCCAAGAATGCCCCTCGACCGCTCCATTGCACCCGCCCTCAATATCAGCTTAGATCCATTCTTCAATTCTGTATTTAGTCATAATCACTGCACCCTTTCTGTTGGTTTTATTGTCCAACTTTTGGGGTGCACTTCAACCCCCCACCCCTTTGATTCCCC
>DMCS01000012.1:0-10584 GCA_003445715.1 Candidatus Mesolinea sp.
ACCTTCTCAATGCCATTGAGACGCGCTCCCAGCTGCGCTATGGGCCCGGATTAATTGTTTTTTCTACTGCCCTTCGCGCTCCCAATCCCCCGGAAGGGGGCTACGTGCGCTATGGGCCCAGATTAATTGTTTTTCCTACTGCCCTTCGCGCTCCCAGTCCCCCGGAAGGGGGCTACGTGCGCTATGGGCCCGGATTAATTGTTTTTCCTACTGCCCTTCGCGCTCCCAGTCCCCCGGAAGGGGGCTGCGTGCGCTATGGGCCCGGTTTTACGGTGGTTGCCTGGCCGGCGCCTGTGGTCTTGTCCATCAGGTGCCTCCCGGCCCGTGATGGACCTGGAGGGACTCGAACCCTCGACCTCTTCAGTGCGATTGAAGCGCGCTCCCAACTGCGCTACAGGCCCGACGTCAATCAAAACTTCAGGGTAAAAAAATTCTACCTGAGAGGGGGGTGAATGTCAAGCTAAAGGGGAGCTTAAAAAACAGCCAGGCACCTCAGAGGATGCCTGGCGTGGTTGCATGGGTTTATGCACCGGTTGGGATTGACGAGGAAGTTTTGCTCTTTTCCTTCTTGGCTTTGCGCTTTTCTTTGATGGTCATCTTGCGTTTTTTGCGCTCTTCCTTGCCAGGCATATTTTTGTCCGCCATAGGGCACCTCCTTTGACGAAACTTGGGATCGCGTCAATCGTACTGCTTCTATTATATATTAATTTGCTCAGAAATCTATGACCTGATGGTATGATTAAAAAATATCCGAAAAACCTACGCTCTGGTATGATTAAGCAGCCTGGAGATTACCTTGGACTCGGTTTCGAAGCAGAAGCGTACACGTTATTTACTCACATTGCTCATCTTGATCACCATCCCCTGCTATGCCTTAGGGATTGTGCTACTCAGGCTTAACCGGGGACCGCTGGAGCCGACCCCAACCGCGAGCGCCACGCCAACGATCACCGCTACTGCCACGATCACGCTCACCCCTTACCTGACGCGCACCGCCACGGTGACGCCGACGATTACCCTCACCCCCACCGTAACGCAGACGCGCACGCCTACGCAAACGCCTACACCCACCCAAACACCCACGTTGACGCTAAGCCCAACGTTAACTGAAACCCCAACGGAGACTTTGCCACCAACTGAACCGCCAATTTCAGAAGAAACGCCCTAAGAACTATAAATGAAAGGTAATTAGCCTGATGACACTTGATTTACTCTCTCACCTCAAACAAATGCTTTCCGCACCTGGGCTTTCAGCTTACGAAGACCCGATCCGCGACATTATTGCCGAGGCTTGGCGCCCGCTCACAGATGAACTGAGCGTCAGCCGCGTGGGCAGCTTGCATGCGCTTAAGCGTGGGGATGGCGCTGAGCCGCGCCCCAAAGTGCTGCTCTCGGCGCATATGGACGCCATTGGCTTGATGGTAACGGCTATCACGGATGGCTTTTTACACGTTACGCAAGTGGGCGGGGTGGATGCCCGCATTTTACCTGGGCAGCTCGTCACCGTGCACGGGCGCAAGGAATTGCCCGGGACGGTAGTGATGCCGCCAGAATTTCTACTGCCACCAGAAGTGGAAAAAGGCGCCGTGCCGCTGCAATATCTCCTTGTGGATGTTGGCTTGCAGCCTGCTGAAGTGGAAGAGCTGGTGCGCGTTGGAGATGTGGTCTCTTTTGCTCAGCCCCCGCTGGAATTAACAGGCGGCGCCGTAGCTGGGCATACGCTCGATAATCGCGCTTCGGTAGCCGCGGTGACGCATTGCTTAGAGCTCCTGCAGCGCCGCAAACATGCCTGGGACGTTTGGGCGGTGGCAAGCGCGCAGGAAGAAACCAATTTTGCGGGGGCGTTTACATCACCATTTGCCATTCAGCCCGATTTCGCCATTGCATTGGATGTAACCTTTGCCAAAGGTCCTGGCAGCACAGACTGGCGTACGGTCCCGTTGGGCAAAGGTGTGGCATTAGCTTGGGGACCCAATATTCACCCAGCGCTGTATGAAGCGCTCACCAAAACTGCGGATGAGCTGGACATTCCCTATTCCCCTGAACCAGCCCCTGGCATGACTGGCACAGACGCCGCCGCGATTCAAATTGTGCAGGCGGGCATCCCCTGCCTGCTGGTGAGCACGCCGCTGCGTTACATGCACACGCCAGTCGAGATGGTAGCGCTCAAAGATATTCAACGCGCCGGCCGGCTGATCGCCGAGTTTATCAGCGGGCTGCCTGTGGATTTTATGCAAACTGTGGAGTGGAAATAGCCATGAGCTCTCAAAAGCAACCTTCAATGCAATTAACCCCGGAGATTGGCGCGCAGCAAGTGGAACTCCTCGCGCGCCTGTGTAATGCTATGGCCGTCTCCGGCGATGAACAAGAAGTGCGCCAGATCGTGTTGGACGAAATCCAGCCTTATTGCGACCAAGTGGAAGTGGACGGGTTGGGGAACGTCTTAGCCATGCATGTGGGCAGCCAGGCGCAAAAAGTACGCGTGATGATTGCGGCGCATATGGACGAAGTCGGCTTTATGCTGACCAATGATGAAGGCGAAGGTGTGTTTAGCTTCGAGACTGTTGGCGGGATCGACCCGCGGCAGCTGGTGGGCAAGGCAGTCATTGTCGGGCGGGAGCATGTGCCGGCAGTAATCGGTGCAAAACCCATCCACTTGACCACCGCTGAAGAACGGAAGAAGGCGCTCAAGGTGGAAGAATTACGCATTGACCTAGGACCAGAAGGCAGCAGCAAAGCTAAGGTGGGAGATCGGGCGACTTTTGCTACCCAGCTGGAAGCATTAGAACCAAGCATTCGGGCAAAGGCACTAGATAACCGCTTGGGCGTAATTAATTTGATTGAACTGTTGCGCCACGCGCCAGAAAACATCGACTTGCTGGCTGCTTTTACCGTGCAAGAGGAGGTCGGTTTGCGCGGCGCACGGGTGGCAGCCTATCGCTTTGACCCGCAAATTGGGATGGCTATTGACGCCACACCGGCGCATGACCTGCCGGCTTACGATGTGGATGTGGAGAACACCCGCTATAACACTAAGCTTGATCATGGGCCGGCGATTTACCTTATGGATGGTGCCACGATCTCAGACCGGCGGCTGGCTGAGTGGCTTATGCAAACCGCAGAGGCTGAAGGCATCCCTTACCAGATCCGCCAGCCTAACCCAGGTGGGACGGATGCCGGCGCCATTCACCGCGCGCGTGCTGGGGTTCCCAGTATTTCTGTGTCGGTTCCGGTGCGCTATGCCCATTCCGCAGCTAGCCTCATCCGGCAGGAGGATTGGGCTAATACGCTTAAGTTGGTCTATCACGCCCTCACACGGCTTACCCCCGAAATCTTGAGTTAGCAGGAGCATACAGATGAGCATTGAAGCAAAGAAAATCGAGCAAGATGATGCCTTGTTGGCACTGATTAAAAAGATGGTAGAAACGCCTGGGCCTTCAGGCCAGGAACAGCTGATCCGTGCGGCAATTTTAGAGGAAATCCAAGGCAGCGCTGATGAAATCCGCACGGACGCCATGGGCAACCTGATTGCGCGCAAGGGCAGCAAACAGCCCAACGGCCTGCGCATCATGATTTCAGCGCATATGGACGAGATTGGCTTGATGGTGACGCATGTGGATGAAAATGGCTTTTCGCGCTTTATCCCCATCGGTGGGGTCTCACCGCTCACGTGCATTGGCGGGAGGGTGATCTTCATGAACGGACAGCGCGGCGTGATTGGCTGCGAACGGCTGGAACCTAACGCCTTGCCTACGCTGGAAAAGCTTTTTATCGATGTGGGTACAACTTCGCGTGAGGATTGCCCCGTGAAGGTCGGAGATGTGTGCGGTTTTGAGCGGCCCTTCTTGGACTTAGGCAAGCACTTGGTGGCTAAGTCCATGGATAACCGCATATCAGTGGTCGTGGCGATCGCAGCGCTGCGAACGCTGCAGGCTAGCCCCCATGAGGTGTATTTTGTCTTCAGCGTGCAAGAAGAAGTCGGCTTGCGCGGATCTGCGACGGCAGCTTATGGCGTCGACCCGGATGTGGGATTAGCCGTGGACGTTACTCGCACGGGTGATACGCCGCGCACTACCAAAATGGAAGTGGCGCTGGATAAAGGACCGGCGATTAAGGTGCGCGACTCTTCATTTATTGCCGACCCGCGTGTGGTGGATTGGATGATAGCGACGGCAAAGGCTGCAGATATCCCTTACCAAATGGAGGTATTGGAAGCTGGAGGCACGGATGGCAGGTCGATCCAATTGGCGCGCGCTGGCGTGCCGGCTGGCTGCCTCTCGATCCCCTGCCGTTATATTCACACACCTTCGGAGATGGTCTCGCGGGCAGATTTTGAGGACGCTATCCGCTTGCTGGTGGAGTTGCTCAGCCGCGAAGTCAAGTTGGGTTGAGGTAAAACAGCTTTTGGGCTTGGTGGTATAACCTGGTTAGAATGAACACAAACAATTTACACAAACGCCGCTTTTGGCTGAGCCTGACTGTCTTGACGCTTTTGGCGAGCACCCTGACTGGCTGCACCGTGCTCGAGCAAATCCAGCTGCCGTGGGTGCAGCCCTCAGTGGAGTTGACCCAGCCAAACATCCCAGCCGAAAACCAGACGCCACAGCCAACCCAAGCTGAAGGGCTGCCTACGGAAACAGTTGAACCAACCCCCACAGAATTGACCGTGTGGCTGCCGCCGGAGATGAACCCAGAGGAGGAGACTCAAGCGGCGGTATTGCTGCGCTCCCGTTTGGATGCATTTGCTCAATCTCAAGGGATTGAGATTAAGTTGCGTCTTAAAGCGATGAGCGGAGCCAGTGGCATGTTAGAGTCCCTCACCGCTGCCAGCGTGGCTGCACCGGACGCCTTACCAGACCTGCTGGTACTCAACCGGCGGGACCTGGAAACTGCAGCTCTGAAGTCACTCATCGTCCCCTTGGACGAACTAACTACCATAGTCGATGGACCCGATTGGTACCCGTTTGCGACGGAAATGAGCTTGATTCAAAGCGTCGTGTATGGGATTCCTTTTGTGGGTGACCCTTTGGCTTTTGTGTATAACCGCAGCCAAGCCGTTCAGCCGTTGCCAGATTGGGCAGGCATCTCTACGGATGGGGTAACTTTTGCCTTCCCGGCGGAGGATCCGCAGGCAACTTTTCCACTAACGCTCTATTTGGCGATGGGCGGCGCGGTTATGGATAGCCAGCGCCGGCCAATGTTAGACGAAAAGCCGCTTACGGATACGCTGACGCTTTTGCAGCAAGCCAAGAATCTTGGGCGCATCCATCCAGATGTGTTCCAGCTGGAAAACGGCTTGCAAACATGGGAATTATTTGCCGAAGGGGATGTTGATAGTGTGGTAGTTCCTGTGCGTGTGCTGCTTAGCAATCTTGGACAGGTTGATGAGGCAGCTGTTATTGCGCCCGCGCTAAATGAGGTTTCGCTTACAACAGGCAGCGGCTGGGTTTGGGCGGTAGCAGCGCGTTCGCCGGCCCAGCAACGATTAGCTGTGGCATTGGCAGAAAACCTGGTCGAACCCGGTTTTTTGGCGGGCTGGAGCGAAGCGTTTGGACAGCTGCCTATGCGCCCTTCGGCACTAAAAAGTTGGAAGGATGAACAGCTGCGGACAGCATTGGATAGCTTAGCTGCGGTGGCAAAGTTAACACCTGGAACCGAAGTGCTCAATAGTGTTGCCCCAGCATTGCATGATGCCGTCATCGCTGTGCTACGTGATGATGCCGACCCGAAGGAAGCTGCCCAAAAAGCTGTGGAGAGCCTGCAATGAACGCGAATGCCCCCAACAATTCAGAACCTTCCAAGTCAGCTTTCAACCTGACCGGACACCTTACCGCGGTCGTCATTTTGATTTGCGTTGTGATTGCTTTGGTAGTGGCTGTGGTGGTGGAACCAGACTTTAATGCGCAAGATCAGGCAGCCCAAACGACCCCATTGCTGACACCAAACTCAATGGACACGCCATTGCCACCTGAAGTTGAAGCTGCAACACCGCCAGCGGTCAACATCGATAAAGTCATCATCATGGTTGGGATCTTAGTGCTGATCGTCTTGCTGGCAGTTTTGCGCGAAATTCTTTGGTACAAGCAGCACTCTTAAGTTTGCGCAAGTTTCTGCCCATTTAGATGACATAATCGCCGTCCCAATCGATTTCCCAGGTACCATCAGCTTCTTGGTGCAATATTGCTTTTTCCTTAGGGTGCACATCTAACTTTGCTTCTAACGAGCTCATGCGTGCATTGATGCTTTGCAGATAGCGGCTGATTGCATCCGGCAAGTCTGCATGCTCAAGATCTGGGATGTTCTCTCGCACTTCATGCATGCGCCTGATAATTTGACCAGGCACGCCGACAACGACCGATTGGGTTGGCACCGACTTTACCACCACAGCGTTAGCGCCGATGCGGCTGTGGCTGCCAATGGTAATGTTACCCAGCACCTTAGCGCCCGCTCCAATGACAACATCTTCTTCGATGGTAGGGTGCCGCTTGACTTTTTCCAAGCTCACTCCACCGAGCGTTACGCCGTGGTAAAGCGTGACATCATCGGCAATCTCGGCGGTCTCACCAATCACCACACCCATGCCATGGTCAATGAACAAGCGCCTGCCGATTCGGGCACCCGGGTGAATTTCGATGCCGGTGAAAAAGCGGGCAATTTGCGCATTCGCGCGTGCCAGCCAATATAGTTTGTGCTTCCAGAGCCAATGCGAAATGCGGTGTGCCCAGAGGGCGTGTACGCCAGCGTAAACGGTGAAAACTTCAAAGCCTGAGCGTGCTGCTGGGTCGCGCTCCAAGGCGGTGCGGATATCCTCCGCCATCAACTGGAAGAAATTCAAGTGCTCCATCTTGGATTGCGTCTGCTTAGTTTGAGCTGGAAGTTTTACCGAATTAGTTTTTTCCATTGAACTCCTCCCGTAAATTGGCAAACAGCTCGGTGCTGAGGTAGCGCTCCGCAAAGCTGGGGATAATCACCACAATGCGCTTTCCACGGTTTTCTGGGCGAGCTGCTACTTGCAGAGCAGCCCAAGTGGCAGCGCCTGAAGAAATGCCGACCGGGACGCCTTCTGCTGTGGACATTTTTCGGGCGATAGCAAATGCGTCTTCTGCTTCCACGGTAATGATTTCATCGAGAAGGTTGGTATCTAAGATTGAAGGAATAAATCCAGCGCCAATGCCTTGCAAGGGGTGGGGACCCTTTTTTCCGCCAGAAAGCACTGGTGAAGCCGCTGGCTCTACCGCTATGACGCGCAAGTTCGGGTTATATTCGCGCAGGCGGCTGCCAGCGCCAGTAATCGTGCCGCCAGTGCCCACGCCTGCAATCAAGATGTCAACTTTACCATCTGTATCCCGCCAGATTTCTTCGGCTGTGGTGCGGCGGTGAATTTCGGGATTGGCTGGGTTATTAAATTGGTCGGCAAGCCAATAGCGGCTGTCGGATGCGTGCAAGCTTTCTGCTTTATCGACAGCAGCAGCCATGCCGCCACTGGCAGGGGTGAGAAGGAGCTCTGCGCCTAAAGCGCGCATCAGGAGCTTGCGCTCTAAGCTCACCGATTCTGGCATCACAATGGTGCAGCCATAGCCGCGCGCTGAGGCGGTGAACGCTAAACCGATGCCGGTATTTCCGCTGGTGGCTTCCAGGATGATGGAATCCGGGTTCAGGAGACCATCCTGCTCAGCCTGGTTTACCATGGCGACGGCGATACGGTCCTTGACACTATGGGTGGGGTTGAAAAACTCCAATTTGGCTAAGATTTCGGCGCCATCTTGCGGAACCAATCGGCGCAGGCGGACTAAGGGCGTATGGCCAGTGAGCTGGGTGAGGTTATCGTAAATATTCATTATAAACTCCTCTATAAATTGCAATAAATTTTTTCTTTAATATAAAACAACCAGTCAGAGTGGATGATTTTCATCCACAGCAGGGCTTGCGCGGGGGAGTGCCGCCTGCTCTTGACTGGTTGAAAGTTATAAAACGGGAAGAGACGGGCGGTTAACTACCCCGCCCCAGACACATGCACGTGCTTTGCATGCCAATAATGCTTGTTGCTTCCCTATCGAAAATCATACCCAGATTATAGCGCTGCCCAAGCATGTGTCAATCCTCTCCTTGTGCAAGGTTTGGCATTTGAACTTCAGGTCTCAAAAAACTGATGACTATATTATCATAATCGTCGATCAAAGCTAAAAAAACCCAGGAGACCTACGGTCAAAACCACTCGCTCGGTACCATACGGGCAGGCTGCGCACTCAGGAGACCGGCGAGAACAAAAATAAGGAGACCGGCGAGAACGACGGTAAAACTGTCAGCCACTTTTACTGCAGGTATAATATTGGCTGGATATCAAATTGAAATTTCAGGAATTGCTATGAACACTCGCCTTTCTCGCCTTGTGGAACTCCTCCAGCAACTTCAAATTGATGCTTTGGCGCTCAACCCAGGGCCAACTTTTACTTACCTCACCGGCTTACAGATGCACTTGATGGAACGCCCGACGGTACTCTTTATCACCCGCACTGGGCAAGCGGGGCTGGTACTGCCTTATCTGGAGAAAGAAAAGCTGGCTGGGCTTAAGCTTGAGCTGCAAGCCTTCACTTACGAGGATGACCCCAGCACATGGGCGGGGGCATTCAGCCAGGCAATAACTGCGCTGGGCTTGGCGCAAGCCAAGCTGGCGGCGGAACCGAGCCGCTTACGCATGCTGGAGCTGCAGTTCATTCAGGCTGCGGCGCCCCAAGCCGAAATTATCGACGGCAGCCCAATCCTGGAAGGCTTGCGCTTGCGGAAAGACGCACAGGAATTGGCTAAAATGCGTGAGGCAGCTTTAATTGCCCAAAAAGCATTAATCCAGACCCTTAAGCTTAATCTCGCAGGCATGAGTGAGAAACAAATTGCCGCGGAGCTGGTCATTGCGCTCTACCGCGCAGGATCGGATGTGGCACTGCCCTTTGAGCCCATCGTCAGCAGTGGACCCAACACCGCCAGCCCACATGCTGTGCCCACCGAGCGCATTTTGAGGGAAGGCGACTTGCTGCTTTTCGATTGGGGCGCTGGCAAAGACGGTTACTTTTCGGATATCACCCGCACTTTTACGGTGGGTGCAGTGGAACCTGAGCTGCTGCGCATTGGCGAGATTGTCTTTGCTGCGAATACCAAAGGACGTGAAATTGCTAGACATGGCATGCCGGCGGGCGCGGTGGACCAAGCTGTGCGCGCGGTTATTGAAGCAGAAGGCTATGGAGCGTATTTTACACATCGCACTGGGCACGGCTTGGGCATGGAAGCGCATGAAGCCCCCTATATTTTTGCAACTAACCCGCAGCGGCTTGCGCCGGGGATGGTCTTCACCATCGAGCCCGGTATCTACTTGCCAGGGCGCGGCGGTGTGCGCATCGAGGATGATGTGGTCATCACCGAGAGCGGATTGCGCAGCCTGACGGATCTGCCGCGCGAGGTTGTACCTTATAACACGCCGTTTGAATAGTCAATTTGTGGAGCATTAATGAAATTAGAGATTGTGCGCATGGTCTTAGGACCTCTGCAAAATAATGTTTACTTGCTGGCAGATCAAGACAGCGGGGAAGCTGTCATCATTGACCCATCCTTTGAGCCAGAACGTCAGCTAGAAGAAATTAGGCGCCGCGGCTGGAACCTGACCCAAATCTGGTTGACACACGGGCATTTTGACCACTTTTTGGGTGCAGCCACCCTGCACAAAGCCTTAGTGCCTGCACCGCTTATTGGGATGCACCCGGAGGCTTATGCTTGGGCTAAGGCTCAAAACACCCCAGTAAGCTTCGGCGTGCCGATTGACATGGTGCCGCAAGTAGATATCCCCCTTGAGCAAGACCAGCGCTTAGCGATTAATGCTGCTGGAGAGCCAAAGATCGTAGAAGTGCGGGAAGTACCGGGGCATGCTCCGGGCTCAGTACTTTTCTATTGTGAATCCTTAAAGGCAGCTTTTACGGGAGATGCTATCTTTCGAGAGAGCATCGGGCGCACGGATTTCCCCGGTGGCGATTACCTCTTGCTGCTCAAAAGCATCCGTGCGCAAGTACTTACCTTGCCGGATGAAACCACACTGCTCCCCGGTCATGGACCAGAGAGCAGTGTCGCTCACGAAAAACGGTTTAGTCCTTATTTAGCGTAAGAAACCGCGCGCGTCTCCCGAATGACGGTCACCTGAATCTGACCGGGGTACTGCATCGTAGTTTCGATTTCGTTGGCGATATCCTTGGCAATTTCGTAGGCTGCCAGGTCATCGACTTCTTCTGGGCGCACGATAATGCGCACTTCTCGCCCGGCTTGGATGGCGAAGCTCTGTTCCACCCCTTGATGGGCATTGGCAATCGATTCAAGTGCTTTGAGACGCTTGATATATTGTTCCAAGTCCTCACGGCGAGCGCCTGGACGTGCGCCAGAGATAGCATCTGCGGCTTCCACAATCACTGCCTCCACGGAATTCTGCTCCACTTCGTGGTGGTGCGAGGCAATAATGTTGACAACCTTTGCGTTGACACCATGCCGGCGGGCAAATTCTGCGCCGATGAGGGCATGCGTTCCTTCAGTGTTGTGATCCATGGCTTT